>NZ_JBRKJK010000007.1:0-232454 GCF_052983295.1 Porticoccus sp. GXU_MW_L64
CCATTCCCCCAATGGCCAAAACACCGCGACCGGCCTTCCTGTGCCCCAATTGCCAACAGCCCATGGCGGTTGTGGGATTCCGTCCGAAACGACGAACGGGATAGGCGGTACGAAAAAAATAAACTCACCGAATCCGGAGGGCACTGGCTTTTATGACAACAACCTGAGTATCCGGCGTTGTGACGTTGCTGTCGCAACAAAGGGAACACTCATCCGCAAAAAAGGCGCTCGTTTTAAAAGCGCCTGTCACGATGATATCCAGAGTATTTATTTGCTATATAAAGAACCGACTTGGGCGCCCTGAACCGGGCTTGTTCAACAACAGGATAAGTCGCGGCAAGCGCTACTTATCCTTATTCGTTATGAATTTAGCCATTTAAGACACCCCAACCGTCCAAATAGCCTGTTACTTTTGCGGTACGCTCAGCGAGCGTTTTCTCGAAAGCAACTATGTTTTCGTAAGTGACCATCATGATAGGTACTAGCTCAAGCTCCATGCCGCCTTTCTCACTTGGCCTAGTTTCTATATTTTTGAACTGCTGGCCACCCTTCCAATCTGCTACATACTGCCTTGCAACGAGATCAGCTTCCTTTTCAGTGGCATAGATTGCATAGAAATCTACAGGATGTTCAGTAGAGAAATCGAAATTGTCTTCTTCTAATCTTCTGAAGACATCGCCATTCACATCATCTGGGTACATTCTGCTCTCTCGAACCTCAGGAATTCATAACGCCTTGCCCACAGGCCGACCGAAAGGGAGGTCCAGCCCGAAGGGCGATTGTGCGGCAACTTGTTAAATGCCATAGACCGGATCACCTAGTTGCCATGTTTGCTGTTTAATTAAATCAATGTTGCCACTGGCTAATAAAGACCAAAGCTCAATTACCTTTTGTTCTGGAACGCCTTCCATATACCAAGACTCGTCTAATTCAGAGAAATTATTTTCCCAAACTAGAGTGCCATTTGCATATGCGCTTAAACACCATTCAGATTCGTGAGTAAGGGCGACATAAGATTCTGCATCTTCGATACCTTCTAATTCTGAATATAGCGTAGGAAGTTTTTCGAGAGGATAAGCTTCCTCGTTATTTCCCTCTATATGTATGACCATGTAAGCCATAGATTTTCCTTTGCATTTAACGCCGCAAACAGCGGGGAGGCGCACGCAGTGCGGCGATCCGCTGCTTTGCCTGGTTATGCATTTTATCTTTAAAGGCGTAAGTTACGCCGATAGCATTAGGACTGCCCAATACTTTGTGCTAGTTATCAAGATGCTTTACTAATGATGAAGGTAACATTGGTGCAATAAACACACCTAAACCACCGCCTATGAGCATCCCTACCAACATTGCCGGCACGACATTTCCAGTTATTGAGCCAATAACGATTCCAGCTGCTACTCCTGCGGCGAGGCCATAGCAACCTATTAAAGTTCTATTCTTTTCAGATGCTTGACTCTCAGTACTCATGTTTCTTTCCTTAGTTAAGGCTTAATATGCATAACGCCCGTATTTGGGGCGGACTGAGCAACGCGAAGGCCGTCCCAGCCCCGAAGGGGCGAACAACATACGCTTGTTAACTAGCCGGACCATCCGGCGAAGTACCCATAAATAGATAACAACGAAATAAACAGACCAACAGCAGCGCCTCCCCGTCTAGATGGGACATTGAGCTCGCCTGCCGACACGCTTAAACCAGCAGCAATAACCATTTCAGACTTTGCAAAGTATTGAATGATTATATGAACACCCCACAAAAATATTGCAATGAATACCAATGGAATATGGCCACTTACATTAAAATCCAGCAGCCTTTCCGATAGATACCAGACTAAAGAAAAGACAAAAGCAATGAACACTATTTTTTCAGCTAACTTCATACTTTGAATCTGTGAGGCTAGTTAACAGCTTATTATGAAGCCATGGCTTCTTTTTCCGGCTTCGTTTATTTTGACAACTCCGGTTCTTTTTAACACCATTTCTCCAGATTTTTCAACCACTTAATCACAAATATGACCATTCTTGCATTTTGGGTTCAAGCCGTGGCTTCTTTTGTCCTTGGCTTTGTTTTTCGGTGCAGCGCCACAATAGAAATCATTTAACCCAATAGTTTCAGATGGTTACCAAAAAGCCAAAACCCACACTACCGACAAAAGAAGCCATGGGTTACTTTTTCCTGATGGATGTAATTTTTTTCGCTCAATACTGCCGATCAAAATCCACCACGTAGTGCAATGATTCACCTGCCTGAAAGCGTCGATAGTTGTCACAAAACAATTCGACAATATCTTCGGCAAACGTGACGGCTGCGTTGTGGGGTGTGATAAAAACGTTGTCCAATTCCCACAGTGGGCTTTGCCGGGACAACGGCTCCGACTGAAAAACATCCAAAACAACGCCGCGAATAGCGTTGGCTTGCAGGGCTGCTATTAACGCCTGTTCGTCCACTGTTGCGCCCCTGCCTGCATTAATCAACACACCTTTGGGGCCCAGAGCGTCAAGAACATTGCGGCCAATAATACCCCGGGTTGCTGATGTGTTGGGCAATACCGTTACCAGGTAGTCTACTTGTTGCGCCAGCTCTGTAATTTCTGCCGGTTTGTAAACATTTTCTACAACAGCCACGGGTTTTGCTGAACGACTCAACCCCAGCACACTCATGCCAAAATGGGCCGCAGTTTTGGCAATCGCCCGCCCGATAGAGCCCAGCCCGCAAATGCCAATGGTCAACGAATCAAGGCGGCGGTAGGGAATGGGTTTCCAGTGTTTTTTGATTTGGTTTTCGCGGGCGACAAACAGGTTGCGTTCAAGAGCCAAAATATACCCAAAAACATATTCGCTCATTGACTGACCAAACATGTCTTTTACGCCGGTCAGTGTGTAATCAGTTCGAATGTCGGAATCACAAAACAGCTCGACGCCCGCAAATGACGATTGCACCCATTGCAGGTTGGCCGCTTTATCAAGAAGAGGGGCCACCAAAGCCGGAACGCCAAGAATAATATTGGCATTATGGATAAACCCTTGCGCCTGTTCGCTGTTTTCAGCGATGGATATTTCAAGATCAGGCAAAGATTTACTGCGCAAATGGGTTGCGTATGCCTCAGCATCATTGGACACAATCAGCAGGTTGTACATGCGCCTTACAAACCCAGATCACTGAGCCCCGGATGGTCATTCGGGCGCCGTCCCTGGGGCCAATAAAATTTTCGGTCGCCTTCATCAATGGGCAAATCGTTAATGCTGGCGTAGCGTTTTGCCATTAAACCGTTTTCGTCGAACTCCCAATTTTCATTGCCATAGGAACGATACCAGTTGCCATCGCCGTCGTGCCATTCGTAGGCAAAACGCACGGCGATACGATTACCTGAAAAAGCCCAAAGTTCTTTAATCAGGCGATATTCCCGTTCTTTGGCCCATTTGCGTTTGAGAAATTCAATAATCTGTTCGCGCCCCTGGGGGAATTCGGCGCGGTTGCGCCACTGGCTATCCGCGGTGTAGGCCAGTGACACTTTTTCAGGGTCGCGGTTGTTCCAGCCATCTTCGGCCATGCGCACTTTTTGTGTGGCGGTTTCGCGAGTAAAGGGTGGCAGTGGCGGGCGAGGTTGATCGGTCATGGTTAACTCTCTCTTGATAATAGGCTTTCGGCTGGAGGAATTGGTGAAAGTTCCTCGGGGCATAAGCCGGGTACTTGCTGCTGTGACCGCGGCCAGCATGGACGGGTTCACGGCGTGTCACAGCAGCAAGACCCGGCTTACGCCTGGCAAAAATCGAAGCCACTGGATCGCCGCATCCCTTCGGGACTCGCGATGACAAAACCGATTACTTCCGCCAGAACGTCGGCAAACACATCACAATCAGGGTAAAGATCTCCAGCCGCCCCAGCAGCATGCCTCCGCACAGTACCCATTTGGCAAAGGGGTTGATGTTACCGTAGTGCACCGCTACATCCCCCAATCCCGGGCCCAGGTTATTGAGGCAGGCAGCGGTGGCGGACCAGGCGGTGACAAATTCCAGGCCGGAGGCCAACAGCAACAACACCATCAGGTAATACACCGCCAGGTAAGCCCCAAAAAAACCCCAGATGGCATCGGCAATACGGTCGGAAATGGCCCGGTTGCGGATTTTGATGGGCAGCACCGCGTTGGGGTGCACCAAGCGATACAGTTCGCGCATGCCCTGTTTGGCGAGTATCAACATGCGGCCAATTTTCAGGCCGCCACCGGTGGAGCCGGCGCAGGCACCGAAGAACGACAGGAAGATGAGAAAAAACGGCAGAAAGGTGGGCCAGGCAGCGAAGTTGTCGGTGGCAAAACCGGTGGTGGTCATTACCGATACCAGCTCAAAAATGCCTTTGCGCAAACTGGTTTCGGCATCGTAGGTGCCGGTGAAGTACAGGTAACTGCAGGTAATCAGAATGCCCGCGGCCATGATCTTGAAGTACATTTTGGCTTCCGGGTCGCGCCCGTAGTGGGCCAGGCTGCGGCGGTACAAGGCATGGAAGTGAAGGCCAAAATTGAGCCCTGACACCGCCATAAAAAACACGCAAATGGTCTCTACGGCGATGCTATCGAAGTAATCGATACTGGCATCGTGGGTGGAAAAACCACCGATTGCCACGGTGGAAAAGCTGTGGCAGATGGCGTCGAACAGGCTCATACCCGCCCACCAATAGGCTCCGGCACAGGCCACCGTCAAAATCACGTAAATAATAAACAGCGCCTTGGCGGTTTGGGTAATGCGCGGTGTCAGCTTGCTGTCTTTTACCGGCCCCGGCGTTTCCGCCCGGTACAGCTGCATACCCCCCACCCCCAGCATGGGCAGAATGGCCACAGCAATCACAACGATACCGATGCCCCCCAACCACTGTAACTGCTGGCGGTAATAGAGTACCGACCGGGGCAAATCATCGAGCCCGGTCATAACCGTGGCGCCGGTGGTGGTGAGCCCGGACATGGATTCAAACACCGCGTCGGTAAAGCTCAGGTGGGGGTCAGTGCCCAGCATCAATGGCAGGGAACCGGCAAACCCCAGCACAATCCAGAACAGCACCGTAATCATAAAGCCATCGCGAATGCGCAGGTCTTGCTTGCTGCCGTGAAATGGCAGCCACACCACCAGACCCACCGCCAGGGTAATCACAAAGGCGCCGACAAAGGTAAACAGCGTGTCCTCGCCGTAATACAGCGCCACCCCAACAGAGGGCAGTTGGGCAACGCTGAACAGCATTAGCAGCAGGCCGAGGATGCGGGCGATAACGTTGAAGTGCATTAAAAACCCCGGTCGCACGTCGCACGTTGCACGTCGCACGCTAAAAGCGGCAGTGTCTGCAAGTGCGCAAAATCACGATAGCTTTTGAGTAAGCCGACCCATAGTGGGCGGTCAATCAGGTGGCAGCAACCAAGCGTGCGACGTCTGACGTGCGACGTGCGACCCCTAACCAAGTGCGATGAACTTCGAATCACCCTCATCCCCTTAAAAGAAGGTAAAACCAACCTGAAACAACTTCTCAATATCTTTGGTGCGGCGCTTGTCCACCATAAATACGATTACATGGTCGTCGTTTTCGATCACCACATCGTGGTGGCCCATAATCACTTTGGGGCCGCGTTTGCCTTCGCGCACAATGGCGCCGATGGTGGCACCGGATGGCAGGTTAATTTCTTCAATGGTGCGCCCCACCACTTTGGAGCTGCGCTTGTCGCCGTGGGCGATAATCTCGATGGCTTCGGCGGCGCCGCGGCGAAGTGAGTGCACACGTACGGTATCGCCTTTGCGCACGTAGGTGAGCAGGCTGGAGGTGGTGATCTGCTGGGGCGAGATGGCAATATCCACGGTGCCCCCCTGCACCAGATCCGCATAGGCGGGGGTGTTGATCAGGGTCATCACCTTTTTGGCGCCGAGGCGCTTGGCCAGCATTGAGGCCATGATATTGGCGGCGTCGTTGTTGGTCAGGGCCAGGAATACATCGGTGGAATCGATGCCCTCTTCCAGCATCAATTCCTGATCGGCGGCCTGGCCGTTGAGCACTACCGCGTGGTCCAGCGCTTCTGACAGATAGCGACAACGCTCCTCGAACATTTCAATGATCTTGACGTTGAAGTGCTTTTCCAATGCCTGCGCCAAACGCAGGCCGATATTGCCACCACCGGCAATCATCAGGCGCTTGTAGGGGCGTTCCAGTTTGCGCAATTCGCTCATGACTTTGCGAATGTTGTTTTTGGTGGCGATAAAAAACACCTCATCGCCATCTTCAATCACCGTATCGCCTTCCGGCATGATGGGGCGATCTTTGCGGAAGATGGCCGCTACCCGGCAGTCCACATTGGGCATGTGTTCGCGCAGGGCTTTCAGTTCCTGGCCCACCAGAGGCCCGCCCTGATAGGCGCGTACTGCCACCAGTTGCACCAGGCCATCGGCGAAATCCAGCACCTGCAATGCTCCGGGTTGTTCGATCAGGCGCTGAATATGGTCGGTGACCAATTGCTCTGGAGTAATCACCACATCCACCGGCATATGGGCCTTGCTGAACAGGTCCTTGGCAATGCCGGGCATGGTGTAGCCGGGGGCGCGGATACGGGCAATGCGGGTGGGGGTGTGGAACAGGGTATGACCGATCTGACAGGCCACCATATTGACCTCGTCGATGGAGGTCACCGCCACCAGCAGGTCTGCGTCTTCAATGCCCGCCTGCTTGAGCACCGAAGGGGTGGAGCCGTGGCCATGAACGGTGCCGATATCCAGGCGGTCGCGCAGCTCGTTAAGGCGCGCGATATCGGTGTCGATCAGGGTAACGTCGTTATCTTCACGAGCGAGGTTTTCAGCCAGTGTGCCACCCACTTGGCCAGCACCGAGAATGATGATTTTCATATTGTTTTTATGTGTTTATCTTCTCAATCAGTGGTAGGGCGTTTCTGTAAAAGAGCATAGTAGAAGCCATCGTGCCCTTGGGGTTGGGGAAACAATTGGCGACCGATGGTGGTGGTGTGCCCCCAATCGGTATTTAGCGGCAGCGCTTGCGCTCCGGGCAGCACCTGCAACGCTTGCTCCACCAACGCCGTGTTTTCCTGCGGCAGCACCGAACAGGTGGCATACAGCAGTTTTCCGCCCGGTGCCAGCAGTGGCCACAACGCTTCCAGCAGCTGTAATTGCAACGCCGCCAGCTTAGCAATATCTGCCCGGCGGCGCAGTACTTTGATGTCTGGGTGGCGGCGTATCACGCCGGTGGCGGAGCAGGGGGCATCCAGCAGAATGCGATCAAACGGTTGGCCATCCCACCACCGGTCGGTAGCGCTGGCATCTGCCGCTATCAACTGGGCATTCAATCTCAGGCGGTTGAGGTTTTGCTGCACCCGCGCCAGGCGTTGCTCGTCAATATCCAGCGCCACCACATCCAGGCTGGGCTCCAGTTCCAGCAAGTGACAGGTCTTGCCCCCCGGGGCACAACAGGCATCCAAAACCCGCTGTTTGGGTTGCACATCCAGCAATTGAGCCGCCAGTTGCGCCGCTTCGTCCTGCACGCTCAAGCCGCCTTCGGCAAAGTGTGGCAAATCAGCCACATCTGTGGGTTGATGCAAAACAAGCGCATCGGCAGATAGTGCAGACATTTGGCAGCCAAAACCTGATTTTTCGAGGATTTTGGCGTAATTATCCCGGGAATATTGTTGCCGGTTTACTCTCAAGGTCATGGGCGGGCGCTGATTATTGCCGGCCATAATGACATCACTGTGGCCGGGCCAGGCAGAATCCAGGGCATCCACAAGCCACCGGGGATGCGCACTTTGAAACTGGCGACTTTGTGACAGTTCTTCGCAGATAGCGCCTTTTTCACGATCAAATCGCCGCAATACGCCATTAATCAGCCCTTTGGCCCAGTTTTTCCTCAATCCCACCGCCGCCTGCACCGACTCGCCGATGGCGGCGTGGGCTGGTATGCGGGTTTCCATTAACTGATAAAGGGCGCAGGCCAGCAGTGCTTGCAGGTCGCTGTCTTTGGTTTTGAAGGGTTTGGCCAGCAGTTTTTCCAGTATCAGCGCCAGCCGCGGGTAGTAGCGCAAGGTGCCAAAACACAGCTCTTGCAGCAGGGCGCGATCGCGAGGTTTGACCTTACTTTGGTGCTCCGGCAACACAGTGGCCAGAGAGCCCTGTTCACGCAGGGTGACGGCAATGGTCTTGGCGGCGGCTACGCGAACGTCCATCAGCAAAAACTGCTGCCAACGGCAAATAAATCACTGTTGCCACGCAGCACATCGGCGGCCGGCAGACGCTTTTTACCCGGCAGTTGCAGTTCCGTAAGGCGCAGGCAGCCATCCCCGCAAGCCACCAGAATGCCGTACTCGTCGGCGCTGACAATTTCTCCCGGTTGGCTGTGTGCCGCTTTGATACCGGTGGCCTTTGCCTGCCAGATTCGCACCCGCTGGCCACCAATGTCCGCGCAGGCAACTGGGAATGGATTGAAGGCACGCACCCGGCGGTGGATTTGATCAGCACTTTGCTGCCAATCCAACAGCGCTTCCTGTTTACTGAGCTTGTGGGCGTAATTGGCCAGGGCATCGTTCTGGGGCACGGGCTGTGCTTTACCGGCAGCAATGTCTGCCAGCGCCTGCAACAGCGCCGGGCCACCGATGTGCAGCAGCTTGTCGTGCAAGCTGGCAGCGGTGTCGCCATTGTCGATGGGCAGCCTGACGGTAACCAGCATATCGCCGGTATCCAACCCTGCGGCCATCTGCATAATGGTGATGCCGGTTTCTGCATCACCCGCTTCAATGGCGCGCTGGATGGGCGCCGCACCGCGCCAACGCGGTAGTAGCGAAGCATGAACATTAATGCAGCCAAAGCGGGGAGTATCCAGCACCGCCTGTGGCAGCAATAGCCCGTAAGCCACTACCACCATAATGTCTGCATCCAGGGCTGCCAGCTGTTGCTGATCTTCAGGGCTTTTCAGGTTTTGCGGTTGATAAACCGGCAGGCTGTGTTCCAGAGCCAACGCCTTTACCGGGCTGGCGGCCAGCTGCTTGCCCCTGCCTTTTGGACGATCTGGCTGGGTGTAAACGGCAACCACCTGGTGAGTGCCGTCATCGAGCAATGCCTGCAAGTGGTGAGCGGCAAAATCCGGGGTGCCCGCGAACACAATGCGCAGGGGGCAATTGATAGAGTCAGTCATTTATTCTGGCGCTGCAGCTTTTCCAGTTTGGCGCGAATGCGCTGGCGTTTGAGTGGCGACAGATAATCCACAAACAATTTGCCGTCCAGGTGATCCAGTTCGTGCTGAACACACACTGCCAACAAACCGTCCGGTTCCAGTTCATAGGGGTTGCCGTCCCGGTCCAGAGCTTTTACGCGGATATTCTCTGGCCGCTGCACGGTTTCGTAAAAGCCCGGCACCGACAGGCAGCCTTCGTCGTAGTCGCGGGTATCGCCGTCCAGCACCTCCACTTCCGGGTTGATAAACACCAGTGGCTGATCGCGCTCCTCTGACAAATCCATCACCACCACCCGCTCGTGCACATTTACCTGGGTGGCCGCCAGGCCTATGCCATTGGCGTCGTACATGGTGTCGAACATATCATCCACCAGCTGACGGATGCGGTCGTCTACGGCGACCACTGGTCGCGCCTTGGTGCGCAGGCGGGTGTCTGGGAATTCCAGGATGTCTAAAATGGCCATAGGTGGTTTGTGATCTGTTTCTAGCAATGGGGGCTGATTGGCTGCTACCATTGAGGTGATGGAATTGAGAACTGCGATTCCACAAGACTCATAAATTAAGACCAATAAGTATACACCAGAGGATGGGTCGCAATGAAAAAAGCAATACTGGGCTGCCTGCTTGGGGTAATCGCCCTGGCGGTAACCGCCAATTCTGACAATTTTAACGATGTGCCTGATCGCTACACTGTACAGCGGGGCGACACCCTGTGGGATATTTCAGATCACTTTCTGAAAACCCCCTGGCTGTGGCCGGAAATCTGGCACGTCAATCCGGATATCGCCAACCCTCACCTGATTTACCCCGGCGATGTGATCAAGCTGGTGTACATCGACGGCCAACCGCGCCTTACTGTCGAGCGCAGCCGCAACGTCAAGCTGAGCCCGAAAATCAAGGCAACGCCACACGCCGAAGCCATTCCCGCGTTGCCGCTGGATGCGATTCAACACTTCCTGTCTCGCAATCGCGTGGTGGAACCCGGTGTACTGGAAGCCGCTCCCTACGTGCTGGCGGGCTCTGACAAGCACCTGCTCACCGGCTCCGGCCAGGACTTTTACGCCCGTGGCGACCTGGCACCCGGCGTACCGGCGTTCGGCGTATACCGCAAGGGCGACCCCTACGTGGACCCTTACACCGGCGAATTGCTGGGCATTCGCGCCAAAGACATTGGCACCGGCCAGTTAAAAGCGATTTCCGACAATAACGTGGCCACCTTTAAAGCCACCCGCAGCGCCGAGGAAATTCGCATTGCCGACCGCCTGCTGCCCCATGAAGAACGCAAAATCAACGCCACCTTCTACCCGAAAGCACCGGAGCAGAATATCGACGGCGTGATAATCGCCGTTGAAGACGGTCTCACCCAAGTGGGCCGCCTGGACGTGGTGGCCCTCAACCGGGGTGCACGAAATGGCATTGACGAAGGCGCAATTCTGGCCATTTACAAGCGCGGCGAAACCATTAAAGACCGGGTGACTGGCGAGGCGATAGACCTGCCTTCCGAACGCGCCGGCCTGCTGATGGTGTTCCGCACCTTCGAGAAAATGAGCTACGGCCTGGTAATGAAGGCCGACCGCCCACTGGCGGTAGGAGACGAGGTTCACAACCCGTAAATTATTTGTCATTGCGAGCGCAGCGCGGCAATCTCGTGACATCAAGGAGATTGCTTCGCAATGAGCGAAGCTCCATAAAAAAACCGGCGTTGTCACACGCCGGTTTTTTTATGTGTTTATAATGGCCAATACAATACCTGCAAGGACGCACCTATGGACAGCCCCTCCCCACAGCAAGAATCCGCCATTATCCTGCAACTACAACAACTGGGCCTCAGCACCGCTGAACTGGTTAGCCTGTGGCGCAGTTTCGGCAACTTCAGCAGTGCCCTGCGCGCAAAACCGCAGCAACTTCGCCCACTGATCAAACCCGGCGCTGTCCAGCAAATAAACAAAAATCGCCAACGCTGGCTGGACGCACCCGCACCACAACGAGCAACAGGCACCACTCTGCTCCCCATCAGCTCGGAAGATTACCCCAAACTGCTGCAACAACTGCATTGCCCACCGCCACTGCTCTACGTGCGAGGAGATGTGGACCTGTTGTCTCTGCCACAACTGGCCATCGTTGGCAGTCGCAGGCGCTCCAAGGGCGGCAGCGACAACGCCCGCCGTTTTGCCGCCGAACTGTGTCGCTGCGGCTTTGCCATCACCAGCGGCCTGGCACTGGGCATCGACGGCGAAGCCCACCAGGGTGCATTACAGGCCCAGGGCAAAACCGTTGCGGTACTGGCATCGGGGGTGGAGCGCATCTACCCGCAGCGCCATCAGCAATTGGCGCAGGAAATTCTCGACAATGGCGGAGCTCTGGTATCGGAAATGCCCGCCGATACCCAACCGCTGCCCGCCTACTTCCCTCAGCGCAACCGCATTATCAGTGGTCTCAGCCTGGGCGTTCTGGTGGTCGAGGCCGCCCGCAAAAGCGGCTCGCTGATTACCGCCCGCTGCGCCATGGAGCAGGGTCGCGAGGTTTTTGCCATCCCCGGCTCCATCCACCATCCCGGCGCCAGAGGCTGTCATCAGCTGATTCGCGAGGGCGCCGCTCTGGTAGAGGAAGTAGCGGACATTGCCGAACAACTGGGGGCCATGGTGGAACTGAAGCGAACGGAGTTGGGTGATAACGACAAAAAAGCGCAATTGCCTCCTGAGGAACAAACCCTGCTGGACAATCTGGACTTTGACCCGGTAGATTTCGATACCCTGATGGAACGCACCGGTTTTGCCAGCCCGGACTTGACCCGCCTGCTAACCACTCTGGAATTGCACAATCTGGTGGAACAGCAGAATGGGCGCTACCTGCGAATCAAATAAAGCCAAATGCTGCGATTAAGTGACCAAAAGCGGCGAAAACACCAGTAAATGTAGGGTTTTTACGGTCGAAAAATTTGCCAAAATGCGCCGCTTCCGGTAGCCTTCGCGCTCTTTCCAACCCTACCTGCAAACCTACCTGTTGTGGTGATAACAATGAGCAAGCCTTTTGTAGCCATCCTTATGGGCTCTGATTCCGATCTACCCATCATGGAAGCCAGTATCGACATCCTCAAAAAGTTCGACATTCCTTTTGAGATGAAAGTATCTTCCGCCCACCGTACCCCGGTGCAAACCCACAACTACGTAAAAGACGCCGACGCCCGAGGCTGCGCCGCCTTTATCTGCGCCGCTGGCATGGCCGCTCACCTGGCGGGGGCGGTTTCCGCCAATACCCTGAAGCCGGTTATTGGCGTGCCCATCAACGGCTCTCTGGACGGTCTGGACGCTCTGCTGTCCACCGTGCAAATGCCCGGCGGCATTCCGGTAGCCACCGTTGCCATCGGCAAGGCCGGCGCCAAAAACGCCGCTTACCTGGCTGCTCAGATCATTGGTGTTGGCGACGCCGACATGCACCAAAAGCTGATCGCCGAGCGCGAAGAATGCGCCCAGGCAGTAGTGGCCAAGGACGCCGCCCTGCAAGAGAAACTGGCGGCCTCGTAGCCACCTTATGTCCTCTCTGGAAATCGCCGCCGCTGCCCTGCGCAGTGGCGGCGTTATCGCCTACCCCACCGAAGCGGTCTACGGCCTTGGCTGCGACCCGGACAACCAGTCTGCCTGCGAAACCATTCTGGCGCTAAAGCAGCGCGACAAAAGTATGGGCATGATCCTGATTGCCAGCCGCATCGAGCAGCTGGAATTTTTCCTGATTGGTTTGTCCGACCAACAGCGCAACACCCTGGCAGCCAGCTGGCCCGGGCCAGTCACCTGGCTGATACCCAACAATGGCCAGGCACCGGATTGGGTCACAGGCGGCCGCGAGACACTGGCAGTGCGCGTCACCGACCACCCCGGAGCAACCGCCCTGTGCGATGCCTTTGGCGGCCCGCTGACATCCACCTCCGCCAACCCCCACGGCAAACCACCGGCACTCACCGCCGACCAGGTAGCCGACTATTTTGCCGAAGGCCTGTCCGCCATTGTCGATGGCCCACTAGGGCAGCAAGCCAAACCCACGGAAATCCGCGACCTGGCCACAGGTGCTATTATTCGCCCTGCTTAAGCTGCGGTCGACCCAATGGCCGTAGGGTGGATTAGCGTAGCGTAATCCACCAATCAACTGGTGGATTACGCTACGCTAATCCACCCTACAAAGCTCAGGATGGCACACAAAGGAACCCCCATGGTCGACAAACACGCTGTAAAAGCCTACCTGCTGGATTTACAAAACCGCATCTGCGCCGAACTGGAAAACGCCGACGGCAGTGGCCACTTTGTTGAAGACAGCTGGGACCGCGCCGAAGGCGGTGGTGGCCGCTCCCGGGTACTCACTGACGGCGCGGTTATCGAAAAAGGCGGGGTTAACTTCTCCCATGTACACGGCAACCAATTGCCCACCTCCGCCACCGCCGCCCGACCGGAACTGGCGGGGCGCTCCTTTGAAGCCATGGGCGTATCCCTGGTGATCCACCCCCACAACCCCTACGTGCCCACCTCCCACGCCAACGTGCGCTTTTTTATCGCCGAAAAAGAGGACGAGCAACCGGTGTGGTGGTTTGGCGGCGGCTACGACCTGACCCCTTACTACGGTAACGAAAACGACTGCCGCCACTGGCACCAAACCGCCAAAAATGCCTGTGCGCCTTTTGGCGAAGACATTTACCCAAAATTCAAAAAATGGTGCGACGACTATTTTTATTTAAAACACCGCAGCGAAGCCCGCGGCATCGGCGGCCTGTTTTTTGACGACTTAAACGAGCCGGATTTTGAACACAGCTTTGCACTGATGCGCGCAGTGGGAGACAGCTACACCAAAGCCTACTGCCCCATTATTGAACGCCGCAAAGACACAGAATACGGCGAACGGGAACGCAACTTCCAACTCTACCGCCGCGGTCGCTATGTGGAATTCAACCTGGTGTACGACCGCGGCACCCTGTTCGGCCTGCAAACCGGTGGCCGCACCGAGTCCATACTCATGTCACTGCCGCCATTAGTGCGCTGGGAATACGACTGGCAACCGGAACCAGGGAGTGCAGAGGCGGAGCTGACAGAGAAATTTTTACCCCATCAAGAGTGGGTAGAGACATAGCCGACAGCACGGGCACGCCCTAGAGAACGCCCGCTTTGCGGGCTACAGGTGACAGGTGTTAAGGTTCATACAAACCTCGACCCGTGATCGCCACCACTCCACAAAAAACACGACCCAAGGGCTATCGATCAGGCCGCAACTTTTTGGCGGCCACGAGTAAACACCCGCTTTACATCCTCCCCCAGCATATACAGGCAGGGCACTAGCAACAGCGTCACAAAGGTGGCGGCCACCACGCCCCAGGACAGGGACACAACCGTGGGAATCAGCCATTTCGCTTGCGTACTCTTTTCCATCAGAATCGGCATCAAGCCGAAGAAGGTGGTGATGGAGGTGAGTACGATGGGGCGGAAGCGATCTTTGGCGGCTTGCACAACAGATTCGAAAGCGTCCAAGCCCTCCTTGCGCAACTGATTGATGCGGTCGATCAACACCAGATTGTCGTTTACCACCACTCCCACCGCTGCCAACATACCCATCAGGCTCATCATGCTGAGCTGCATACCCATAGCCATGTGGCCGATAATGCCCCCAGCCAAACCAAAGGGCACTGCCGACAACACCAGCAGCGGTTGCCAGTAAGAGTGAAACAATATGGCAATCAAGCCAAAGATGGCCAGTACCACCAGCCACATCACCTTGCCAAATACCCCTTCAAACTCCTTGCGGTCTTTTTCCGCACCGTCCAGATCGAAACTGGTAGAAGGGTAAAGGGGTTTTACCGTTTCGTAAAAATAGTTTTGCACCTGAGTGGTGATTTCGTCGGTGGTTACCGAGTCGTCCACCAGATCGGCGCTGACTTTAATGGTGTGTTTGCGGTTGTTGCGTTCAATGGAAGGGGGCACCACACCATAGGAAACATCCGCCACCGACTGCAATGGCAGCTCCCGGCCATCGCCGGTGCGCAGCCGAAACTCTTTCAGGCTTTGCAAATTCTGACGGTCTTCCTTGGGGTAATGCACCATCACTTTCACGTCTTCCCGCAGGCGGGCGATGCGCTGGGCCTCCTCCCCAAAAAACGCCTGGCGCAGCTGACGCGCCACATCCGACAGGCCAACCCCCAGGGATTCCGCGCCGGGCTTGAGGGTAAATTGCATTTCCGCTGCGCCCCGGCGCAGGGAATCTTCCACTGTACCGACACCTTCCAGGCGCGCCATCTTTTGCGCCACCATGCTGGCGGCTTTGTCCAAGTCACGACTTTCGCTGCCTGAAATGACAAAACTCATGTCTTTGGATTGCCAGCGCCCCATGGTGGAGCGGGACTCAAACTGCTCTACATTTTGCAGCGGGCCAATTAACTGCTTCAATCGCAATTCCACTGTTCGGGACGACAGGTTGTGGTGCTCCGGACCCAGCATTTCCAGGCGGTAATTGACGGAATTGTCCCGCACCCGCAGGCGCATATTCTTGACGATGGGCTGACCATTATTGGCCATAAATTCTTCTTCCGAACGCATTTGCTCCACCGCACCTTCAATCTGGCGGGCAGTAGACAGCACTTGGTCCCAGGCCAGACCATCCACCAGCTCGATATTACCGCGCACAGTCTGACCGCTGATTTTCGGCCAGAAGGAGGCTTTTATCCAACCGCCCACATACAGCGAACCCACCAACACCAGCACCCCAAAAAATACCGCCGCTGTGGTACCCCGTTGAGTCACCGCACTGTGCACAAAGGGGCCGAACTTTTCGCGGGCGAACCAGCTCATGCCATTGGCGGTTTTCAAACGGGTGTTGTGCAGCCACAGCAAAAACGGGTTTTTCGGAGTGGTTTCCGGTTTCAAGTGGCGCAGGTGGCAGGGCAGAATCAAAAACGACTCCATCAACGAGATAGCCAGGGCAGGCAGTGCAATCAGCGGCACCACGGTAAACAGGCGCAAGCTTTGTTTGGGCAGCAGCAACATGGCACCGAACACCATCAGCGTGGTAATCACCGCCACCGATACCGGCTTTAACACACTGCTGGCACCTGCGATGGCGCCGGGCTCGTTGCGAATACCGCGCTCGTTGTGGCTGTGTATGGACTCGCCCACCATAATGGCGTCGTCCACCACAATGCCCAACACCAGCAAGAACGCAAACAGCGACAGAATATTGATGGAGATACCCAGCAGGGGCATCACCGCCAGGGTGCCCAGGTAGGAAATGCCTATACCCATCGCTACCCAGAACGCCAGCGCCGGGCGCAAAAACAGCACCAACAGCAAAAACACCAGTGCCAGACCACCCAGCGCATTTCCGCCCAGCAAATCCATGCGGTTTTTCAGGTAATCCGCCCGGTTGCGCCACACGGTAATGTCCACTTCCGGCGGCAGTTCGTTGCGCAGCTGTTGCAGCCGCTCCTTAACGATACGGGCGGTTTCAATAATATCCGGGTCGTGGCTGCTGTATACCTCTACAAACACCGCGGGCTTGCCGTTAAAGCGGGTCAGCAATTGCACGTCTTCGTGGCCGTCGGTCACCCGGGCCACTTCACCCAGGCGCACCCGGGTGCCGTCGGCGTTTTGCAGCACCACAATGTCTTCAAAGTCGTCGATGCTGTAGGCCTGTCCGGTGGTACGCAGCTGTATGGAGCCCTCTTCGGTGCGTATGCGACCGGCAGACTGGCTCACCGAGGCGCGGCGAATGGCACTGGCCACCTGCTCAAATGAAAGGTTATAACGTTTCAGGTTTTGTTCGGATACCTCTACAGAGATTTCCCCGCTGCGGGTGCCATCCACTCCCACATAGTCGGCACCGGGCACCGTGCTGAGGCTGTCGCGCACCTGCTCGCCAAGCTGCTTCAGAGACAGTTCATCCATCTCTGCAGCCACGGCAATTTCCATAATGCTTCTGCGGTTCACTTGCTCACGCACATTGGCCCGCTCTGCATCGTTGGGAATGCCGTTAATGGCATCCACCCGCGCCTTGGTTTCGTTGAGAATTTGTTGAATGTCGTAGTCCGGCAGAGCGGTAACACTCAGCTGCGCAGAGCCGCGAGAAGACACACTGACCATCTCTTTGATGCCGTCGATATCGCTGACTGCTTCTTCCAGGCGCAAAGTGATCTGTTCTTGCACCTCCTCCGGGGCGGCACCGGGGTAGGGGATGGTCACGTTGACCACATCCGGTGGTCTTTCCGGGAACATTTCCCGGTTGAGGTTGGGAATATTGACAATGCCGCCAATCAGAATCAGCAGCATGAGCAGGTTGGCCGCGATGGGGTTTTTGACAAACCAGGCAATCATAAGTGGCCTGCGGTGTTCAGGCCGTTGTTATTCAGCTCCGCTGTGGCGTTGGCGCCGTCTTGTATCAGCGGCTCGATGGCCATACCGCGAATCAACAGGGAAGGGCGCTCCAGCAATACCGCCGTGCCCATTTCCACACCGCGCACCAAAACGGTTTTGTCCGCCGTTTGCAGCACTTCGATGGGCTGCACTTGCAAGCGGTTATTGCTGTCCAGGGTCAGCAGATTACTGCGCTCATACAACGCAGCTCTGGGCAGTTCGATGGCGCCTTCAAAATCCCGACCCAGAATTTCGGCACGGACAAACAGCCCCGGGGAGAACGGAGGGGCACCATCCGCCCGGGGTTGGTAAGCCCCCCGCACTTCGGCAATGGCATTCACGACCCGGCTCTGGGTGTCAAAACTGGCTTCAGTGCGCACAATATGGCCCTGCCACTGGTACCTCACTCCGGCCACTTCCACCGTAAACGTCACTGGCACCTCGGCTTTGCCGGCGGCGTTTAACGGCACATCCACCAGCGCCAGCTGGCTGCCGGTGAGCGGCAGGGGCACCTCCATCACATCCGTGGCAAAAGCACTGCCCACCACCGCACCATTGCCGATACGCTGGCCCAATTGCACCGTCGCCTCTTGCAGGCGGCCACTGAATGGCGCTTTTAAAGTGGTGCGCTGCAAGTCCAGTTCAGCTTTTTGCAATTCCGCCAGTGCCACTTTTACGCTGGCTTCAGCGGCGGCAATTTGTGGCTTGCGCAAAAACAGTTCGTTGGCTTCGTCAGTGCCCAGCTCGCGCCATTCCCGCTGGGCCAGCTGCGCCTGGCCGCGCTCCTGGGCAAGGGTTTGTCTGGCCTGAGCCAGCTGTGCTTCCGCGCGGGCCAGCGCCACTTGATAGTCCAATGGCTCCACTGACAGCAATTCGTCGCCAGCGGAGAAAAAGCCACCGCTGACAAAATCGTCCGCCACCTGTATGACACGGCCAGAGGCTTCCGCCACCAAATCAATTTGCCATTTGGGGCGCACGGTACCGTGGCTGATTACCATGGCCTGACGAACAGAGGGCTGGGCGACCATCACCGGCAATGCCATGGGGCGGGCATTTACCTCGGGGCGCTGTTTGGTGCTGGGGGCGTATTCCAGAAGAACAAAGGCCACCGCGACACATGCCGCAAGAATGGCCAGAGGTAAAATTTTGCGTTGCTTGGGCACGATTGAGACGTTCCTTGGCTGAATGCACGGACAGTTTGCGCGGAATAAGAGTCATTATGGTGACCATAGTTACCATGTACCAGAGGCTTTTACCTAGATTTACATGGGCTTGCAGAGACCTGTGGGGTAGCATCCGCCCCAGCTCTGTTAGACAATAGCCACCGACAAGGTGCCGCCTTGCTGCCCGCGGCCACAATATTGTCTTTTTTCTGTTGCCAAACTGTCATATACCCCCTCTACGCTCTGCGCAAATGCAGCTAAAACAACGTATTACAGGGCAAAGTGATGGGGTGTGGCAGAGATGAGCCGGGCAGCGCAGCAAACCAGCATTTGGAGCAGTATGAAAGTTTTTCAGGCCATTCATCAGTTCGATGTACAGGCCTTTATGTGGTGCATGCGGCGCAAACACCTGGCGCTGTGGTCACGGCTCAGTCGCGGCGTGTCGTTTACCGCAGACGGTTACTTTTATCCGCTGATCGCCATTGCTCTACTGCTGCTTGCGGGGCCACGGGGCGAGCGCGCCTTTTGGGTCATTCTCGCCGCCTACGGGGTGGAGCGCTGCATTTACTTCGCCTTGAAAAATGGCCTCAAAAGAGATCGTCCGGCCCAGGCCCTGCCGGAGTTCACAAGTTTTATCACACCTTCCGACAAATTCAGCCTGCCCTCCGGCCACACCTCGGCGGCCTTTCTGATGGCGGGCATACTCTGCCACCTGTTCGCACCACTGGTGTGGCTGCTGTACCCCTGGGCCTGCCTGGTGGGTGCCTCGCGGGTGTTCCTGGGCGTGCACTTCCCCACCGATATTCTGGCGGGCGCCACCATGGGCAGTTCAATCGCACTGATGGCGGTGCCCTGGCTGTAGCCCCTTCGCGCGCCACTGTAAAGGTGGCGGCATGAATATTCTCTACGGCGTACAGGCTACCGGTAATGGCCACATTACCCGGGCACGGGCGATGGCGCCTGCTTTGCAGGAGCAGGGCCTGAACGTGGATTATCTGTTTTCCGGCCGCAGCCCCGACAAACTGTTCGATATGGAGCCCTTTGGCGATTATCGCTGCCGCCAGGGTCTGAGTTTTTGCACCGAGCGCGGCAAAATCGCCCTGTGGCCCACCGCCAAAGCCATCAAGCCACTGAACTTTTTCCGCGAACTGGTGCAGCTGGATGTGTCCACCTACGACCTGATTATCAGCGATTTTGAACCGATAACCGCCTGGGCCGGCTTTATGGCCGGCGTACCGGTAGTTGGGCTGGGTCATCAATACGCCTTTATGCACCCCATCCCCCAGCACCGGGGGTCGCCTATCGCGCGGCTGGTCACACGCTGGTTTGCCCCTGCCAAAGTGCGCCTGGGCCTGCACTGGCATCATTTTGACCAACCCATACTGCCACCCATTGCGCCGGTTTCCATAAAACCACTGCCCGTGGAGAAAAACCTCTACCTGGTATATTTGCCGTTTGAATGTCTGGATTCCATCCGCCAGTTTTTGCAGCCGTTCAAAGACTATCGCTTTGCCATCTACCACCCCCAGGCAGAGCGAACAGACGAGGGCCACCTGCACTTTTACCCGCCGTCGCGCAGTGGCTTTCACCGCACCATGGCACAGGCCTGCGGGGTGATTGGCAATGCCGGTTTTGGCCTCGCCAGCGAAGCCTTGCAGATTGGCAAAAAACTATTGATCAAACCCCTGGCAGGGCAGCCGGAACAGTTGTCCAATGCCCTCACGCTGGAGCTGCTGGAACTGGCTCAGACCATGGACAAACTGGACCCGGCCACTGCCGGTCAGTGGCTCGAACAAGGTGCCATGCACAAAATTGACTACCCGGATGTGGCCACCGCAGTAGCCCAGTGGATCGCCGCCGGCGACCTGACCTCCATTTCCGAGCTGGCCAACGAGCTGTGGCGCAAATCCAGTTGCGTGGAGTCTCGCGCCTTTGCGGTGAATGTACTGGGGGAGTGGTTGTATCTGCCAGAACTGAGCTGAATTCGTCATACGCCCTTAATATAAGCGTCAAGTGATTGTAACCCGGCCCCTCTACCTTGGCAGAAAAATCAAGGGGCCAACCATGAACAACCTGCAACGACCTCTGGCGTTTAACACTCTATTCCTGTCCGACATCCACCTCGGCGACAAAAGCTGCAAGGCCGATTTTCTGCTCAACCTGCTCGATCAGGTGCAGTGCAACACACTCTATTTGATCGGCGACATTATCGACCTGTGGGTAATGAAAGGTGGCATTCGCTGGCCCGCCAGCCATCAGAAAGTGCTTGACCGGCTAACGCAGCTGGCCGCATCGGGCACCGAGGTTATTTACGTGCCCGGCAACCACGACGAGCCCATGCGCAACTACGTAGGCAGCCAGCTGATGGGGGTGGAGCTGCACAGGGAGTACGTTCACACCACCGCCGACAACCGCAAACTGCTGTTGCTGCACGGCGACGAATTTGACTCCGCCATTATCTTCAGCCCGCTGCAACGGCTGATCGGATATTGCTCATACAGCCTGCTATTGACCATCAATGGCATCAACAACCGGGTGCGCCGCTGGCTCAAACTGCCTTACTGGTCGCTGGCCTACTACATCAAAAACAAAGTGGCTAACGCCCGCCGCGCCATTGAAACCTTCGAGCGCGCCGCTGCGGACGAGGCCAGAAGGCGAGGCTTTGATGGCATTGTCTGCGGCCACATTCACCAACCGGAAATTCGTCACTACGGCGACACTCTGTACTGCAACGATGGCGACTGGCTGGAAAGCTGCACCGCCCTGGTGGAAAACCGCGATGGCAGCCTGGAATTGCTGCACTGGGCGGACTATCAGCAAACGGTGAAGGCCGAACCCGCCGCCAACGACGAGCACGCGGTGATTGCATCCCTGCCGTTGCGGGCGGTTTGAGGTTCGGGTTGGGGTGATGCAGTACCTTCCCGGGTTTCACCCGGGCTACGTGTCAGGCGACCTTGGCGATTGAGGCAACCTGCTTGGCGCGGGCGCTGCGGCCGATTCCGAAGTAGTCGAAACCCTGCTCCTGAATCCGTTTTGGTTCGTAGAGGTTGCGACCATCGAAGATCACCGGTTTTCTCAACTGTTGGTGCAATGCGACAAAATCCGGTGCCCAGAATGCCTTCCATTCAGTGCACACAATCAGGGCATCGGCACCGCTGGCGGCCGCTTCTTTGGTACCGGTGAGCACCAGGTCGTCGCGCACGCCGTACATACCCTGAATGGCATCCATTGCGTGAGGGTCATAGGCTCTCACCCTGGCACCGCTGCGCCACAGTTGCGCCATCAATTCTCGGCTGGGTGCCTCGCGCACGTCATCGGTATTGGGTTTGAAAGCCAGCCCCCAGATAGCAAAGGTCTTGCCTTCCAGTTCACCATTAAAGTAATGGTATATCTTCTCAAACAGGCGGCGCTTCTGGCGCTCGTTGACCTGATCCACCGCTTTCAGCAAGTGGCTGACATAGCCGTTGTTGACCGCCGAGGCTTCCAGGGCGCGTACATCTTTGGGAAAGCAAGAACCGCCGTAACCACAACCGGGGTAGATAAAGTGATAGCCGATGCGCGGGTCGGCACCAATGCCCTGACGCACGCTTTCAATGTCTGCCCCCAGGTTTTCGGCGATATTGGCGATCTCGTTGATAAAGCTGATTTTGGTGGCGAGCATGGCGTTGGCGGCGTATTTGGTCAGCTCGGCGGAGCGTACATCCATTGCCATCAGGCGCTCGTGGTTGCGATTGAAGGGGGCGTACAGCTCGCGCATCAACTGCTCCACACGGGGGGAGTCGGTGCCCACCACAATGCGATCCGGCTTCATAAAATCGTGAATCGCCGAACCTTCTTTAAGGAACTCCGGGTTGCAGGCCACTTCTGCGCCGGGGTTGACGCCACGTTCGTCAAAACAAGCCTGTAGCGCGGCACGCACCCGGTCGGCGGTACCAACGGGCACCGTGGACTTGGTGACCACCACAGCCGGGTGATCCAGATAATGGCCGATGGTACTGGCCACTTGCAGCACGCTCTGCACATCCGCCGAGCCGTCTTCATTGGCCGGGGTACCCACCGCAATAAATTGCACCTCGCCGTGAGTCACCGCAGCGGCCATGTCTGTGGTAAAGCGCAACAGGTTTTGGCGCAAACCACCTTGCAGGTAAGCATCCAGCCCGGGTTCAAAGATCGGGCTGACACCGTTGTTGAGCTGCGCCACCTTGTCGGCATCAATATCGGCACAGACCACATCGTGACCCACCTGGGACAGACAGGCTCCGGTCACCAAACCTACATAGCCACCGCCAAAAACCGTTACTCGCATAATAGAATCCTCTCGTTATGGAGAGCACTCTATGTCTGGTTAGTGACGGCTATATGGCGCTGATATTGCGGTTTGATTGCAGTGCAAAATGGTTCAGAACGATGCGTAGGGTGGACTAGGCGCGCAGCGACGTAATCCACCAGAGTACAGACAGCATAGGCTGGTGCCACAAGTTCAGCCTAGAGGTAAATCGCCTCAGCCACCATAGGCTCGCCCACTTCACTGCGCTTGTGGCTGCCGTACAACTGTTCCACCAGTGCCAGGGCAAACTCCAGGGTGGTGCCCGGCCCCTGGCTGGTGATGCAGTTGCCATCCACCAATACCCGCGACTGGTTGTCCACCACAGCCGCATCCATCTGCTGGTAAGCCGGGTGGCCGGTGGCTTTTTTGTCGGCCAGTAAACCGCTGGTGGCGAGCACCAACGCCGGTGACGCGCAGATGGCGGCATACAGTTTGCCCGCAACGGCCTGCTGCTTGAGCAGGTCGATCAGCCGCGGCGTGTCGCGCATGTGCTCTGCACCGGGAATGCCGCCGGGTACAGCGATTAAATCCCAGTTGTCGCCACAATCGTCGATATGGCTGTCTGCGGTTATCTGTATTCCATGAGCAGTGGTCACCGCCACGCGCCCCCCGGGGGCGACACTGGCCAGGGTAACCTCGGCACCAGCGCGACGCAGTACGTCGACAATGGTGACCACTTCGATGTCTTCACTGCCATCAGCAATAGGGATAAGGACTCGTTTTGTCATAGCGTTGCAGTTCCAATTGGTGAAAGTGTCGGGTTACACTGTCAGTGCACAGCGTGGGAGCCCATCCTTCCCCTTAATGCACGCCCAGTCAAGCGCGTTTAAGAGTATTCAGCCAGGAGAGTTCGATCAATATGACCGTGTTTATTTTGCAGAATCAGCATGGCCAATACCTGAATAAAGAAGGCGAGTGGATAGCCGGCAGCGACGCCACTGCCCTGTTCCGCAGCCCTCATCACGATGTGGCGCTCAACCAGTTGGTCGAGGCCAACGCCAAAGACTATTCCCTGCGCGCTGCAGTCGTTGCCTGCGAACTGGATTCCAGAGGCCGACCGCTGTTAAGCGCTACCGAACAACAGCCAACAGCGCCGGAACACGCCACCCATGAAGCTGTCGTAGAATTGGCCAGCTAGCACCCCGGAGTTTGTTTTGTCCAACGATTGTGAGCAGCTGAAGCAGCGCCTGTCCCTGCTGAGCCAAGCCAACCATCAGCAACTGTTGAGTGGTATTCGCCACGGCGTAGAAAAGGAAAGTCTGCGGGTAACTCCACAGGGCCAACTGGCACTAACGCCACATCCGGCTACCTTGGGTTCCACCCTCACCCACCCCGCCATCACCACCGACTTTTCCGAGGCGTTGCTGGAGTTTATTACCGAACCGGTTCACAGCCACCAGACCACGCTCGATACCCTGGAACAACTGCATCGCTATACCTATCGCCAGATAGGTGACGAGCTGTTGTGGGTCAACAGCATGCCCTGCGTGCTGGGAGCTGACGAGGACATTCCCGAAGCCCGCTACGGCCCATCCAATGTGGGCACCATGAAGCGAACCTACCGCATTGGTTTGGGGCATCGCTACGGCCGCCTGATGCAGACCATTGCCGGCATTCACTACAATTTTTCCCTGCCCGATGAACTCTGGCAGACATTGCAGGCGGCGGACGACCACAGCGGTTCATTGCAGGACTACAAAACCGAGGGTTATCTGGGGCTGATTCGCAATTTCCGCCGCAACTTCTGGCTGTTGATGTACCTGTTCGGCGCCTCGCCAGCGGTGTGCCGCAGCTTTGTCAGAAACCGCCCCCACAAACTGCAACCGGTGGGGCCCGACAACCACAGCTTGCACGCCCCGCTTGGTACCTCTCTGCGCATGGGCGACCTGGGTTACCAAAGCTCTGCCCAGGATTCACTGGTGGTGTGCTACAACACCCTCGACCAGTACATACATACTCTGCGGGGGGCACTCGCCAGGCCCTATCCAGGCTATGAGAGTATCGGTCTGAAAGACCCGGACGGCAGCTACCGGCAGCTCAACACCCACATGCTGCAAATTGAAAACGAGTTTTACAGCCTGATTCGCCCCAAGCGCACCACCTATTCCGGCGAACCGCCAGTGCGAGCCCTGTGGGAGCGGGGAATCGAGTACATTGAAGTGCGTTGCCTGGACATGAACCCGCTGTTACCGGTGGGCATCAGTGCCGAGCAAATGCGCTTTATCGACACCTTCCTGGTTATGTGCCTGCTGAGCGACAGCCCCACAACCTACACCGCCGAATACCAAGGCATTCTGGAAAACCAGCGCCGCATGGTGTATCGCGGGCGCGACCCGGAGCTGAGCCTGTTGCGACGCGAAACTGAAGTATCTGCAAAGGTCTGGCGAGATGAAATGCTGTCCGCCATGGCACCGGTAGCCACGCTGCTGGACACCGCCAATGGCGGCGATGACTACAGCGCGGCGCTGGCACAGTATGCACAACTGGCGGACAACCCCGATGCCACTCCATCGGCACAGCTGACGGAGGAGATGCACCGCACCGGCCATACCTTCTTCCAGTGCGCCCTGCAACACGCCCGTCAGCACCGGGAGTACTTTATGGATTCGCCCCTTGATGCCGCTCTGGAAGAACAATTCCAGCAACAGGCCCGAGACTCGCTGGCCAAACAGCGGGAAATCGAAGCGGCGGACGAAATACCCTTCGACGAGTTTTTGGCCAATTACTACCGGGGTTGTGAATTCGACCTGTAAATGTCTGCGCTGGCAACAGGCGCTTGCCATGTAGCGCCTGTTCACCAATCTTTACGTTGACCGATTGCAGGCCAAAAGCGCTTTCTGCCATACTCGCCCCCACGTCTACATTCACCCCCAATTCCATGGATGAGCGATGTTAAATAGCCGTTTACCTTCTGTCAGAACCTGCTTTCTGATTATTTTCCTCACCTGCTGCGGTCTCATGGGCACGGCCTTTTTCATGCAGGAGGTGATGGAGCTGGAACCCTGTTACATGTGCATTCTGCAACGCATTTTTGTGATGGCCACCGGCGCCGCAGCGCTGCTGGCGGTAGTGCACAACCCCGGGCAGCTGGGAGTGCGTATCTACTCCCTGTTGACCGCAGCCATGGCGCTGACCGGCAGCTTCTTTTCCGGCAAACAACTGTGGCTGCAAAGCCTGCCCAAAGATCACCCCTATATCCCCGACTGCGGCGCCTCGGTGGACTACCTGTTTCAGGTGGAATCCTTCACTACCGCCCTCAGCAAACTGCTGCGCGGCGATGGCAACTGCGCCGAGGTACAGTGGACATTCCTGGGGCTGAGCATCCCCGGCTGGACACTGATCTGTTTTATCAGCCTGGCCGCTCTCGCCCTGTGGCAGTTCGGCCGCAAGACCGATAAAATCACCCCCTGAACAAAAACACATAAGAACCCAACAACATGTTAGAAAACTGCAAGTCACTGCAAGATCGCTGGGGCGGCGTCAGCGAGATCATCGACCGCTGGTTACAGAACCGCCAGGAGCTGCTGGTGGGCTACTGCGAGCTGAGCAATGTGCCGCAATTTGACAGCGGCAACCCGGAGCACGGCAGCCAGTTGCAAACCCTGTGTGAAAACCTGGTGGACTACATTTCCGCCGGCCACTTTGAGGTGTATCAGCAATTGATGGAGGAGGGCCGCGCCTTTGGCGACAAAGAGGCACTCAACGAAGCCAGCCAGCTACTTACCGATGTTCACCAGGCCACTCAGTCGGCGCTGGATTTCAACGACAAATACCTGGCCACCGATGATCTGGAAGCCCTGTCCGTGGATTTGTCGCAACTGGGGGAATCCCTGGCGGCGCGCTTTGAAATTGAAGACCGCATGATCGAGGTGCTGCATAACGCCCATCAAACACAGGTACAGGGCTGAGATTTCCGCGCCACCCTTTCCCAGCCATCAAAAAAGCCCCGGCAGTAAAACACTGGCGGGGCTTTTTTATTGGCTGCCACATCAGCCTTCAGGGTTCACCCGGAACAGCTCCACTTCAAAAATCAGCGTGGAGTTGGCGCCAATATGCGGGGGGCGACTCTGGGGCCCGTAAGCCAGCTGCGAGGGAATATAAAATTGGTACTTGCTGCCCTCTTTCATCAGCTGCAAGCCTTCTGTCCACCCGGGGATTACCCGGTTTAATGGGAAAGATATCTTTTCGTCGCGCTGAACCGAGCTGTCGAATACCGTGCCGTCGATCAAGGTGCCGTGATAGTGCACCTCCACCGTATCGGTGGCACTGGGGCTGGCGCCTTCACCATCGCTGATCACCTTGTACTGCAAGCCACTGGCCGTGGTGACAACACCGTCTTTCTGGCCATTCTCTGCCAGGAATGCCTGTCCTGCTTCCAAATTGGCCTGGGCTACTTCCCTGGCCAGGGTTTCCCGGCGCACAATCACATAGTTGCCGGCGGTACTTTCCACCAGTGCCGCAGCTGCTTCATCACTCACCTGTGCGGGAGTGTCTGCAAGGGCATCGCGGGCACCCTGGGCAACGGCATCCGCGTTGGGCGTTACCCCTTCGCGCTGCAGTTGCCGGGTCATTTCGTAGCCCATCAGATAACTGGCTTTATTGTCTTTGCTTTCCAAGGTGAGAGGCTCCGTTTTTTTCTCCTGGCCACAGCCAGCAAGTACTGCAACTGCCAGCAATGCGCTGGCCATAGGTAGGGTTTTGTTCATGGACTGTTTACTCCTGTTCTGTATTTTCTGCCGGGGTAATCTTCAACAGCTCCACATCGAACTGCAACACTGCATTGGGTGGAATACTGCCGGTACCACCGGGGCCGTAAGCCAGGTCAGCGGGGATGGACAGCTGCCATTTGTCGCCCTCTTTCATCAATTGCAGGGCTTCTGTCCAGCCGGGGATCACTTGATTGACCTGAAAACTGGCGGGCACACCGCGCTTTATGGAGCTGTCGAATTCGGTGCCGTCCAGCAACGTGCCGCGATAATGCACTTCTACGGTATCGGTGGCACCGGGAGTGGCACCATTGCCAGAGGCCAGCACTTTGTATTGCAAACCGCTGTCCGTGGTCGTAACACCGTCTTTGTCCGCATTTTCTGTCAGAAATTTCTCACCGGCAGCCAGATTTTCCTCGGCCTGCTGGTTAAACTGCGCTTCTGCTTGAGCCTGCAGCTGCTGCTGTTGTTGCATCGCTTCCTGCTGCCGGGCCAACTGGTCGTTTTCGAAGGTTTGCAGTACCGCCTTGATTTCTTCCTGGGTGAGCCGTTCCTTCTTGGCTGCCACATCCAGAATACCCAGCGCCACCGCTTTGGCATCCAGATGAACGCCACGGGCGTTCCAGCTTGACGCAGTATCCAGGCCTACCAGATAACTGACTTTCTGTTGCTGGGTGGTCAGTTCCAACTCCGTCTGTTCGGCAGTGGATTGCTGCTCCTGATTACAGCCCGCCAACGCTATCAGCAGCGCGCCTGCGGCTATTGAGCCAGTTCGTTTTATCAAGATTATTCCCTCCAATTTCGTACAAATCACAAAGCGCTGCATTCTATACCAATAGCCAGAAAAACTCTCATCTGGCAGCGCGCACTGCGCAGTGGATCACTGTTGCCGGTGTCTGGCTGGCACCCAGCTGGCCGAGATACCGATTGAGGTTGGCGACAATGGCTTCGTCACGAAGCTGAAAGCCGCCTTCAAACCGCTGCTGCCACCAGTGCCACAACTGGTTCTGAATGTGGCGTTCCGCATTCAGTTCTGCATCCAGGAGCAGTTGTTTGGCCTTGGGTTGCTGCGGCAGCAAAGGCAGTTGTCGGCGCAGTTGCCGCAGGGGTTTGACAACCTGCTGATCCCAACTGGCGATACAATCCTGAGCATCGTTCAGCTGTGACAACGTCAGGTTTTGGCCACGGCTGCCAGCAAAACAACACAACAGCAACAGATTGACGTTGGCGTTGTGATCATCCTGCATCTGCAGGCACCAGGGTTCTATAGCGGGGTACAGCGCCAGTGAATACTGCCACAACTGGTTGCGAACCTCAGACACGGCGGTAGAGCAGATCCCAAACCCCGTGACCCAGGCGCTCACCACGTTTTTCAAACTTGGTATTGGGGCGATAGTCCGGGCGCGGTGAATACTGGCCGGCAGCGGCGACATTGCTGAACTCCTCGGCGGCTTCCATCACCTCCAGCATGTGCTCTGCGTAGTTTTGCCAGTCGGTGGCCATATGGAAAACACCACCGGGGGCCAGTTTACGGGCAATCTGTTGGGCAAAAGCGGGCTGCAGTATGCGCCGCTTGTGGTGCTTTTTTTTGTGCCAGGGGTCGGGAAAGTACAATTGCACCCGCGCCAGGCTGCTGTCGGCAATGCAGTCTTCCAGCACGTCATTGGCGTCTGCCAGATAACAGCGCAGGTTGGTCAGGCCTTGCTTGCCGCCGTTGTTGATCAAACGACCCACACCCGGCGGGTGCACGTCGATGCCGATAAAGTCCTTGTCCGGTTCCGCTACTGCCATTTGCAGCAGGGAGTCGCCCATTCCAAAGCCGATTTCCAGTACCAGTGGCGCACTGCGGCCAAAGACAGCCTGGGGGTTTAACGCCCCATCGTGCAGGCTCAAACCAAATTTTGGCCACCATTGCTCGAAGGCGTTGCGCTGGCCTTCGGTCATACGGCCACCGCGCACCACAAAACTTCTTATGGATTTCTTTTTAAACTCGGGTTTTATTTCCAAACCAATAAACTCTCGGTGTTATTGTCATTCTGAGCGCAGCGAAGGATGACAATATAAATTTTTTAGGGTCGGTTCTTCCTGAAAGTGGCTACCAGCAAAAGTATCCATGCGGCAAGAAACGCCAAACCACCGATGGGGGTAATGGCGCCGAGCCATTTGATACCGGTGAATGCCAGCAGATACAGCGAGCCGCAAAATATCACAATGCCTGCGGTAAACGCCCAGCCCGCCACCGTTACCATACGGCGACACAGAGCATGCCCCACAGCGGCCAGCGCCAACAACGCCAGAGTGTGAAACATCTGGTATTGGACGGCAGTTTGCCAAATATCCAGTTGGTAGGGATTGAATGTACTCTTTAAGCCGTGAGCCCCAAAAGCCCCCAGCGCCACAGCGCCAAAACCGCTGATCGCCGCTATTGCCAAAAATTTGCGCTGCATGATTGCTGCCCTCAAAACGAACAAAGCCGCAATAATTGCGGCTTTGCAGAGTGAATTAGCAAGGTGCTCAGGCTTCCATAGAGGCCCGTACTTTTTTCATGGCGTTCTTTTCCAGCTGGCGAATGCGCTCGGCAGATACACCGTATTTGTCCGCCAGTTCATGCAGGGTGGCCTTTTCCTCGCTGAGCCAACGCTGTTGCAGAATGTCCTGGCTGCGTGCATCCAACTCACTCATGGCACTGGCCATACGGCTGTAACTGTCTGCCTGGCTGTCTTCCTGTTCCAGCTGCATGGCCGGGTCGGAGCGTTTGTCTTCCAGGTAGTAAACCGGGGCCTGGTAAGCGTTGTCGTCGTCATCGCTGTCCGGGGCATCAAAACCGGTGTCGTGGGCGGAGAGGCGCTTCTCCATCTCGTACACCTGGTCCACTTCCACACCCAAATCCTGGGCTACCGCTTTGGCCTCGTCGTGGCTGAGCCAGGCCAAGCGCTTTTTCTGGCCGCGCAGGTTAAAAAACAGTTTGCGCTGGGCCTTGGTGGTGGCCACTTTGACAATGCGCCAATTGCGCAGCACGTATTCGTGAATTTCCGCCTTGATCCAGTGCACCGCGAAAGACACCAAGCGCACGCCTTTCTCCGGGTTAAAGCGTTTCACCGCCTTCATCAGGCCGACATTGCCTTCCTGAATCAGATCCGCCATGTTGAGCCCATAGCCGTTGTAGCTGCGGGCAATGTGCACCACAAAGCGCAGGTGCGACATAACCAGTTGGCGGGCGGCGTCGAGATTTTCCTGGTAGTACAGCTGTTCGGCGAGGGACTTTTCATCCTCGGCAGAAAGTACCGGAATGGTGTTCACCCCCTGAATATAGGCGCCAATATTGGCCCCGGGAGACATCCAATCGGTGGATTGCAGTGCTGTACTGGTACTGTTGGTCATGGTGATATCGCTGTATCTCTTGTGCCCTGTGCCTGGAGGCAATGGGGCTAGCTAGTTTACCACTTCCCCATTAGTTGGCAACTGCCGTCAGAAGTTTCTTCAAGGCCATGTTTTATATTGGCTTTCCCACAAAAACCATGACCTTTATCAAACTTTACGTTACCTGCCTTTAAAGGCTTCACACATCATATCAAAAGGGTCAAACTCGATTGGTCAGGCCAAGCCTTGCAGAGCAAAAGACAAGACCTGACCCCATTTACGATTTGACCCCATTTACGATTGTCCTGACCCCATTGGTCCTCGTCTTCATTGGTCTTCTATTGATCGCTCTGTGGGTAAACCTTTTCTGATATCGACCATGCTAGCAACCCCCACACCAATCCAAGCAACAGACAAATCACCAGCCTGACTAGCAATATTAAAGCTGAACATTGGAAAGTTCTCAGATCAAAATCAGTTAATCGAAAACAATGTACGATTATCGAAAACATGAACATCCCCCCTCCCCATCGTATAACTCCATGCTTTATCAAAAACGCTTTTTTTCCAATCTTTCTAAGTTCTTTCCATCTTTTTTTGCTTTTGACCCCACTGTTTGAGCTCATATAAACACCTTTACAAATGATGCTTTCTTAATTATAGAAATGTGTCTTTTACGTACAAAAAACGCGGATTGTCGATAGAGCGAATGCAATCCCGCCGCTGGCAGCCGGATTGCAACAGGCGCGGATCGATGGTGCGGGGGGTTTCGGCGGTGTATTGGAAGGTGTGCACCAAAATGCGGGAAAGGGGTGTGTCTTCAGTACAGTTGCCATGTGATGAGATCAGAAAAACGGCAACAAAAATTATCCAGCGAGACATGTCAGTTCCTTCTGTACCAATTGGGAGTGCAGTATAAACTGTTGACTTCGGGCACGCTAAACCATCATTAAAGACTCCGTTAAATCCACAGCCTAACGAGGCTCGATGTCACCCAGATGACGGCCCACCGCCAGCCATGCGCCGACCAGCCCCAGACCGCCGCCGCCCACCAGCAGGGTGGCCAGCTCTACAATGCCAAGATTGACGACCTTGAAACCACTGTCATAAAGGGCACTGAGGTGGGCGACCGAAGCCCCCAGCCACAACAGCCCGGCACAAACCAGCAGCCAGCCCAACAAGCCTCCCGCCAGGCCATACCATAACCCGGTGTACAGGAAAGGCCGGCGCACGTAGCCGTTGGTACCGCCCACCAGTTTCACCACCACAATTTCGTCGCGGCGATTTTCCACCGCCAGGCGAATGGTATTGCCAATCACCAGCAACACTCCAAGGGCCAGGGCGATACCCAGGGCAAAGGCCACCCGGCGGCCCATTTCGAGGATAGCGTGCAGGCGTTGCACCCATTGCATATCCAGGCGAACGCTGTCCACCAGGGGCAGTTTTTGCAGTTCATCGGCCATGGCCGACAACTGCTCCGGGCTCACCGCCGCCTGATCAAATTCCAGCACCAGCACGTGAGGCAGGGGGTTTTCATCCAGTTGGGCAAGGGCATCCCCAAGCCCTGAATGTGATTGAAATTCCTGCAGGGCGTCCTGCGCCGACACCAGCTGCGCCCTGCTTACCAGGGGGCGGGTTTTCAGCTGTAGTTGCAGTTTGTTGGCGGCGCTGAGGCTGCTGCCGTGTTCAAGATACAGGCTCATTTGGGCACTGCTTTCAATGCCATCGCTCACCTGTTGCACATTGTTGACCACCGCATAAAGTGCGGCGGGCAAGGCCAGGGCAATGGCAATCACCAACGTGGTCATGGTGGCCTGCAGAGGCATTTCGCGCATTTTGCGCCAGGCACTGATGGCGCTGCTGCGGTGATGATTCAGCCAACCTTGCAGGCGTGCAACAATACCCGGGCGGCTGTCTCGCGCTCCCCGGGGTCGCTGTCCGGCGGCCTGGCCGTTAGTCGCCATATCCGCCCCCGTGGTAATCGGGCTCGACCGCGCTGTCTGCCACTAACTGACCGCTTTGCAGGCTCAAACGCCGCAGGCCGAGTTGAGAGATCAGGGCAATATCGTGGGTAGCGATCAACATGGTCACGCCCACCTCATTAAAGCGCCGCAACAGCGCCATGATTTCGGCGGACAGTTCCGGGTCCAGGTTACCAGTGGGTTCGTCCGCCAGCAGTATGCGCGGCTTGTGCACCAGGGCACGGGCGATGCCCACCCGCTGTTGCTCGCCACCGGAAAGGCTGATGGGGTTGACACGCTCTTTATCCAGCAGGCCAACGCCATCCAGCACCGCGCGCACCCGCTTGCCAATGTCCCGGGCCGGAAAGCCGGACACCTGCAACGGCAACGCCACATTCGCGTACACACTGCGGTCGAACAGCAATTGGTGATTCTGGAACACGACCCCCACGTTGCGGCGGTAGTAGGGCACCTGGCTGCGGTGCAGGCGGCCGAGGTTTTTGCCGTTGATCAACAACTGTCCGCGAGTGGGCAGCTCCATGGCCATAATCAATTTCAGCAGGGTGCTTTTGCCCGCCCCGGAATGACCGGTGAGAAATGCCATTTCCCCGGCGTCCAGCTCAAAGCTGACACCATTGAGCGCCTCTTTGCCGCCGGGATAGCGTTTTCCCACGGAGTCAAACTTGATCATCCGAGCACCTCTACGCTTGTAGAAGCACTCATGGGCTTTCTCCATCACCACTGTTGTCCACACTGGTTAACAGAGCAGAGACAAATTCCTCCGCCACAAACGGCTGCAGGTCGTCGGCACCTTCACCCACGCCGATAAAGCGGATTGGCACCCCGAAGCGCCGCCCCAGGGCAAAGGCAACGCCACCTTTGGCGGTACCGTCCAACTTGGTCAGCGCCAGGCCGGTAACGGCAACCGCATCGTGGAATTGCTGCATTTGCGACAGGGCATTCTGGCCGGTGCCCGCATCCAGCACCAATAGCACTTCGTGAGGCGCGCTGTCATCCAGTTTGGCGATCACCCGCTGCACTTTTTTCAGCTCTTCCATCAGGTTGCTTTTGTTGTGCAGGCGCCCGGCAGTGTCGGCAATCACCACATCGGTGCCTTTGGCGCGGGCGGATTCGATGGCATCAAAAATCACCGAGGCACTGTCGGCGCCGGTGTGTTGCGCCACCACCGGCACGCCGTTGCGCTCGCCCCAGACCTGCAGTTGCTCCACGGCGGCGGCGCGGAAGGTATCACCCGCTGCCAGCATCACCGATTTGCCCTCGCTTTGCAGGCGCTTGGCCAGTTTGCCAATGGTGGTGGTTTTACCCACGCCGTTGACGCCCACCACCAGCAGAATAAATGGACCATCGCCATTATCGCAGACCAGGGGCTGCTCGCAGGGGGAAATCACATCCTGCAACAGAGACTGCAACGCCACCTGCAGAGCAGCACCGTCTTTCAACTCGCTGCGCTTCAACTGGTCAGTGAGGCTGGCGATGATGTCGGTGGTGGTTTCCACCCCCACATCCGCCATTAACAGCAGGGTTTCCAGTTCGTCCAGCAGGTCTTCATCAATGGTCTTGCGCCCCAGAAACAGGCCGCCAAAACCAGCGCCGGTACGGGCCAGGGCACGGCGCATGCGCTCACGAAAAGTGGTTTTTGGCTTTTCAGCGGTGGAGGCTGGCTCATCGGCCTTGCGGCGAAACAGACCAAAAAGGCCGCTCTTGGCACTGTCGCCAGCGGGACTAACACCATCGGGACTAGCACCAACAGAATTAGCACCAACAGAACTATCGCGGTTATTGTCAGACATTAAAGGGTTATCAGAGAGATCAATAAAGTCGTGTATCCTACCACCTCTTGCTGACAGAAGCCGTAGCCGTGTCGAGAAAACCCTTATCCAAAAAACACTCGGGCAAAAGCGCCAATCAGCTGCGTATTATTGGCGGCCAGTGGCGAGGCCGCAAACTGACGTTCCCGGACGTGGAGGGGCTGCGTCCCAGCGGTGACCGGGTGCGGGAAACCCTGTTTAACTGGCTCAACACTGAACTGCCGGGCGCCCGCTGTCTGGACCTGTTCGCCGGTTCCGGCGCACTGGGGCTGGAAGCCCTGTCGCGGGGGGCGGACCACGCGCTTCTGGTGGAAAAAAATGCCACTGCCGCCGGTCAGCTCAGGCAACATTGCCAAGCGTTGAACGCCAATGCGCAGGTGCTGCAAATGGACGCCCTGGAGTGGCTGCGCAGCACCCGGAACACCTCTTTCGATGTTGTCTTTCTCGATCCCCCTTTTGGCAAGCAGCTGCTGGAGCCCTGTTGTGAGCTACTGGCAGAATCCGGCTTGCTCAAGCCCGGCGCTGTTGTTTATATGGAGTGCGCCATCGGCGAAGCCCCCACCGTTCCCGGCAGCTGGCAACTGCATCGCGAAAAACACAGCGGCCAGGTAAGCTACCGGTTGTTTGCCACTGCTCGCTGAGTTGTCTACTATCGAGATAAACCCATTCATCGTCATCCTGAGGCCACACTGTGGCCGTGAGGGTCTCACAACTTGCAAACTCTGAGATACTCACGTCGCCCTTCGGACTCCTCAGGATGACAAACATTAAAAATAACTATGAAAAAAATCATCTATCCCGGCACTTTCGACCCTATCACCAATGGCCATGTGGATTTGGTGGAGCGGGCCACCCGGCTGTTCGACCACACGGTTGTTGCCATCGCCAGCAGCGAAAGCAAAAGCCCGCTGTTCACACTGGACGAGCGCATTGGCCTGGCGCAACAGGCGCTGGCTCATCTGGGCGACAAAGTGGAAGTGAAAGGTTTTAACTGCCTGATGGTGGACTTTTTGCACCAGTGCGGCGCCCAGGCGGTATTGCGCGGGCTGCGCGCAGTATCGGACTTTGAATACGAATTCCAGCTCGCCAATATGAACCGCGCCCTGTCTACCGATGCCGAGAGCATCTTCCTGACACCGGCGGAAAAGCACTCCTACATATCATCTTCTCTGGTGCGGGAAATCGGCTCCCTGGGCGGGGATATCAGCGCTTTTGTGCACCCGGTGGTCGCCGCCGCATTGAAGAAAAAGTTTAACCGTTGATGTCACCCTGAGCGCAGCGAAGGGTCTCATACATTGACCAAACAAAGAGATTCTTCGCTGCGCTCAGAATGACAAAAAGCACCATAGGTCGCCGTATGGAAACCATCAAACAAGCCAGCGTGCGCCCCAGCAAAAGTCTGGAATTGCTCTCACACCGGGAAATTTCCGAATTGCTCAACACCCAGGCAGAGGTGTTACAGCAATTTCGCCAGTGCGCCCTGGCGGTGCTTAATACCGACAGCGAAATAGACGATGCGACAGAAATGCTGGCGGCTTATCGCGATTTTGACATCACCGTGGAGCCCTCCTCCCGCGGCCTGAAGTTGCGGGTGGTCAACGCCCCCGCCTCGGCATTTGTGGATGGCAAGATGATTCGCGGCATTCAGGAGCATTTGTTTGCCGCCCTGCGGGACATTGTGTTTACACACACCAAACTGCTGTCGAAAACACCGCCAGACAGTGCGGAAGCCATCACCGATATTGTGTTTCGCATTGCCCGCAACGCCGACGCCCTGCCATCCAACACCGCACCAAACCTGACCGTGTGCTGGGGCGGCCACGCCATCAGTCGGCGGGAGTACGACTATTCCAAACTGGTGGGCTACCAGTTGGGGCTGCGCGACATAAACATCGCCACCGGTTGTGGCCTCGGTGCCATGAAAGGCCCCATGAAAGGCGCCACCATTGGCCACGCCAAACAACAGATACACAACGGCCGCTATATCGGCATTTCCGAGCCGGGCATCATTGCCTCGGAATCGCCCAACCCTATCGTCAATGAACTGATGATTCTGCCGGATATCGAGAAGCGCCTGGAGGCCTTTGTGCGCCTCGCCCATGCCATTGTGGTATTCCCCGGCGGCGCCGGTACCACGGAAGAAATTCTTTACCTGATCGCCATTCGCCTGCACCCGGACAATCGCGATATTCCCCTGCCGTTTATCCTCACCGGCCCCGAATGCAGCCGCGCCTACTTCGACAGCCTGGACCGCTTTGTGCGCAACACCCTGGGTGAGGAGGCCAGCCGCTGTTACCAGATTATTATCGACGACCCGGAGCAGGTAGCCCGCACGGTCAAGCGGGGTATCGAACGGGTTCACCGCTATCGTCGCAAGCATCAACTGGCCTACTACTTTGACTGGCAGACCCACATACACTGGCAATTACAGGAACCCTTTGAACCCAGCCACGCCAACATGTCCGCCCTGAATTTGCACTCCGACCAACCGGTAGAACAACTGGCAGCGGAGCTGCGGCGGGCGTTTTCCGGCATTGTCGCGGGCAATGTGAAAGCCTATGGCATCGAACAGATCGAGCGCCACGGCCCCTACCAAATCAATGGCGACCCGCAAATTATGGATGAGATGAGCAAATTGCTGAAAGAATTTGTGCAGCAGCGACGTATGAAACTCAGTGGTGAATACAAGCCCTGTTACCACATCCGCTAAAGGGGTTACAGGTCAATACGTTGCAGAATACGGGCGCGGATATCCTCGCGCTCGTTCACCATATGGTGCATGGCACCTTCGACCGCCTGAATATCTGCCTGTGGAAACTGCTGCTGAATTTGCCGGGTGTTGTAAGGGCCATCAACCGTTGTATCACAATCCCCCTGAATCACCGTCAGCGCCCAGGGGCAAGGGGCGGCATTGGTAAAATCCGCACCCCACTGCACCATGGCGCGCACCCAGCTGAGTGGAATATGCCGCTGCTGCAAGGGCTCCCCTCGTTCCAAAAAAGCGACAAAACCACGGTCGTGAGAGTTGACGGCAAACTCCCTGGGGGCACGGCTGACCAACCAGCGCAACAACCAAAATTTGAGCAGTTTTCTGCGCCATTGCCAAGGGCGCACCAGGGGCGCCAGAAGATAGGTGCGCTCAAATGGCGCTGTGCTCACCCCCTCTGAATGCAATTGCTGCAACAACCCCAGCAATACTGCCCCGCCGGTACTCTGGCCAACGGCGTGAAAGGGTTTGGGGAAATGCTGGCAGGCGTTCAGCAATTGTTGCAACACTCGCTGATAACTGCCAAAACTGTCAATCGCCAGCGGCTCGCCATCGGACAGCCCATGGCCAGGCAAATCAAACGCCACCACCGCCTGCCCGCGAGACAACAAGTGTTCCACCAAATGCCCGTACAACCCCACATGATCGAAATAACCGTGCACCAGGAATGTGGTGCCCCGACAGTGTTCCGGCAGCCAGTAGTACACGCAGATAGCGCGACCATCCACATCCACCCGCCCCACCCGCAGAGCCTCTTGAGCCGGGAATGTGTACTGCCGCAGAAACTCTTGCAGCAACGGCCGCACAGGTGCCGAATCACTGCTCAAACGGAAAGTAAGCGGTGGCAACTGACTGCGGATGAGGTCAAAGTCAGCGCCTGTTAGATGAATTTTGCGCATGGGCCAATAGGGTACAACGTTGTTTTATCTGTCATTGAGCGCAGCGCGGTGGTCACCACCTACACCGCGCCAAAGCCAATGACTGTGGTAATCAGCACAAATGCGGTTTAATTCACCTGCTGTTCCAACTCCCCCGCCTCATAACGCTGAAACATGTTCTCCAGACTGATGGGGGTAATTTTGCTGGCATAGCCGGCGGTTCCAAAGGCTTCGTAGCGGGCCAGGCAGATTTCGGTCATGGCCTTGGTGGTAACAGCGAGGAATTTGCGCGGGTCGAATTGGGAGGGGTTTTCCGCCAGAAAACGTCTTACCGCACCGGTGGAGGCCAGGCGCAGGTCGGTGTCGATATTGACCTTGCGCACACCGTGTTTGATGCCTTCGCAAATTTGCTCCACTGGCACGCCGTAGGTTTCGGGAATTTCACCGCCAAATTCGTTGATAACCGCCAGCCATTCCTGGGGTACAGAAGATGAGCCATGCATTACCAGATGGGTGTTGGGGATACGGGCGTGAATTTCTTTGATGCGATCGATGGCGAGAATATCGCCAGTGGGCGGGCGGGTGAATTTGTAGGCGCCGTGGCTGGTGCCACAGGCGATGGCCAGGGCGTCGACGCCGGTCTTTTTAACAAAGTCTGCGGCTTCTTCCGGGTCCGTCAGCAGTTGGTCGTGACTCAGTTTGCCTTCGGCACCAACACCATCTTCTTCACCAGCTTCACCGGTTTCCAGTGAACCCAGGCAGCCCAGCTCGCCTTCTACAGACACGCCACAGGCGTGGGCCATTTCCACTGTGCGCCTGGTCACGTCCACGTTGTATTCGTAGCTGGAAGGAGTTTTGCCGTCCGCCTCCAAAGAGCCGTCCATCATCACCGAGCTAAAGCCCAACTGAATGGAACGCTGACACACGGAAGGGGAGGTGCCGTGGTCCTGGTGCATGCACACCGGAATATGGGGAAATTCCTCAATAGCCGCCAAAATCAGGTGACGCAGAAAGGGCGCGCCGGCGTATTTGCGCGCACCGGCAGAGGCCTGCACGATCACCGGCGAGTCGGTTTTGTCCGCCGCCTCCATAATAGCGCGCATTTGTTCCAGGTTATTGACGTTAAATGCCGGTACGCCGTAGTCGTGCTCGGCGGCGTGATCCAGTAGTTGGCGTAGGGAGATTAGGGCCATGATTGTGTTCCTTGGTTAATCGTTTAATTTTGTCTCTATTGCCAGCTTGCTTTGGTCGCACGTCAGACGTGCGACGTGCGTCCAGTTATTCTTGAACTCGTTGCTCCAGCATTGCCACCGCTGGCAACACTTTGCCTTCCACAAACTCCAGAAAAGCACCGCCACCTGTAGAAATATAGGACACTTTATCGGCAATGCCGTATTTATCTACCGCTGCCAGGGTATCGCCGCCACCGGCGATGGAGAAGCCCTGGTTATCAGCAATGGCCAGCGACAGGGCCTTGGTGCCTTCGCCGAATTGGTCGAATTCAAAAACCCCCACCGGACCGTTCCAGATAATAGTGCCGGCGTTGGCCAGAATATCCGCAAAAGCGGCGGCGGTTTGCGGGCCAATATCGAAGATCATATCGTCTTCGGCCACATCCGCTGCGGCCTTCAGAGTGGCTTCAGCGCTTTCGGAAAATTGCTGCCCCACCACCACATCGCTGGGCAGGGGAATGCTGACCTTTTCTGCCAAAGCCCGGGCAGCGGGAATCAAGTCTTGCTCGCACAGGGATTTACCCACCGGGTGACCCGCTGCCGCCAGAAAAGTATTGGCAATACCACCGCCAACAATCAGCTGATCCACCTTTTCCGACAGGGCTTCCAGTACGGTCAACTTGGTGGACACCTTGGAGCCGCCAACAATGGCCACCACCGGCTCGGCGGGCTGATGCAGGGCTTTGGCCAGGGCGTCCAACTCACCGGCCAGCAGCGGGCCGGCACAGGCCACAGGTGCAAATTTGGCCACTCCGTGGGTTGACGCCTGGGCGCGGTGAGCGGTGCCAAAGGCGTCCATCACATAGACGTCGCAGAGGGCGGCGTAGGCTTTGGCCAGGGCTTCATCGTCTTTCTTTTCGCCAACGTTAAAGCGCACATTTTCCAGCAACACCAAATCATCATCTGACAGATCAGCCCCCCCCTGCCAATCGGCGATCACAGGCACGTTGCGACCCAGCAGGCCACCCAGGTGTGCCGCCACCGGCGCCAGGGAAAACTGTTCTTCAAACTGCCCTTCCGTTGGCCGCCCCAGATGGGACATCAGCATCACTTTGGCACCGGCATTCAGGGCGTGCTCAATGGTGGGCAATGCCGCACGAATGCGAGCATCGGAGGTGACTTTGCCGCCTTTTACCGGCACGTTGAGATCTTCGCGAATCAATACGCGTTTGCCGGCAAGATCCAGATTTATCATTAGTTTTACGGTCATTTTTGCTCTCTTCGTTATCCGTTAGACGTTCGATGTTGGACGTTCGACGAATTTGGCTACGGTGCTTTCGTCAAACGTCGAACCTCTAACGTCAAACAATCAAATCTTTGTTCCCCAACACCGCACCACATCCAGCAAGCGATTGGCGTATCCCCACTCGTTATCAAACCAGATCAGCACTTTCGCCAGGCGCTGACCGCTGACCCGGGTCTGGCCGGCATCGACAATGCCGGAGCGGGAGTCGTGGTTGAAATCGCAGGAAGCCAGGGGTTCTTCAGTATAGCCCAGCACGCCGTCAAAGCGGCTGGCGGCTGCCTCGCGCAAAATGCGGTTTACGGCTTGTGCGTCTACGTCTCCGGCCAGCTGTATGGACAGGTCGATGGCCGACACATTCACCGTGGGCACACGCATGGCCTGGGCCTCAAAGCGCCCCGTCAGCTCGGGCATTACCCGGTCGATACCCCGGGCCAGGCCGGTATCTACCGGGATAATGGACTGTACGGCAGAGCGGGTTTTGCGCAAATCTGTGTGGTGGTAAGCGTCGATCAGCGGCTGGTCATTCATGGCGGAGTGAATGGTGGTGATCACCCCGTGCTCCACCCCCACCGCATCTTGCAACGCTTTGATCACCGGCACCACGCAATTGGTGGTGCAGGAGGCGCCGGACACTACGGTAAAGTCTTTTTGCAGCAGCTGTTGGTTAACGCCGTAAACGATGGTGGCGTCCACCTCCGGGCGAGCGGGTTGGGAGAACAACACCCGCCCGGCGCCTTGGGCCAGGTGCTGTTCGGCGGTGGCGCGGTCGTCAAAACTGCCGGTGCATTCCAGCACCAGGTCGATGTCCATTTCTGCCCAGGGCAACTGGTTGATGTTTTCATGGTGGAAGATACGAATGGCATCGCCGTTGACGGTCAGCACATCATCCGCCACCGACACCTCACCCCGAAAGCGCCCGTGAGTGGAGTCGTAGCGCAGCAGGTGGCCCACGGTTTTGCAGTCCGCCAGCTCGTTGATGGCTACCACGTCAAGCTCGCTGCAGGCATTGCTCTCGTAGAGCGCCCGCAGCACCGAGCGACCGATGCGGCCAAAACCGTTAATGGCTATGCGCAAGTTGTTCTCCCCAAGCCCCCAATTCCGTCATTGCGAGGAGCCTTTCTTAAAGGCGACGCGGCAATCTCCATCAAGTCACTGCCACACTGGAAAAGATCGCCGCGCTGCGCTCGCGATGACGGAGTTCGTTAAACCAAACTCTCTACCGTCTCCACCACATTCTCAGCGGTAAAGCCAAAGTGCTTGAACAATTCCCCGGCGGGGGCGGATTCGCCAAAGCTGTTCATGCCAATAATTTTGCCGCCCAAACCGACCCACTTGTGCCAGTAGTCCCCGTGAGCGGCCTCAACAGCAACCCGGCAGGTGACGGCGGCGGGCAGCACAGATTCGCGGTAATCCGCACCCTGGGCCGCAAACACTTCCGCGCAGGGCATGGACACCACGCGCACCTTGCGGCCGGCTTCGGTCAGTTTGGCGGCAGCCTCTACCGCAATACCCACTTCGGAACCGGTGGCAATCAGAATGGCATCTGGCGTGCCATCGCAATCCAGCAGGGTGTAGGCACCGCGAGCCACATCACTCAGCTGGGCGGCATCGCGGGCTTGATGGGGCAAACCCTGGCGACTGAAGATCAACGCACTGGGGCCGCCTTTGCGTTCAATGGCGGACTTCCAGGCAACGGCGGATTCCACCGCATCACAGGGTCGCCAGCAGTGCATATTGGGGGTGGTGCGCAGGTTGGCGATTTGCTCGATCGGCTGGTGGGTGGGGCCGTCTTCCCCCAGGCCAATGGAATCGTGGGTGTAGACGAAAATGCTCTGCTGCTTCATCAACGCCGCCATGCGCACGGCGTTACGGGCGTACTCCATAAACACCAGGAAGGTAGCGCCGTAGTTGATAAAGCCACCGTGCAGCGCTATGCCATTCATCATGGCGGACATGCCAAATTCGCGCACGCCGTAGTAAATGTAATTGCCGGCGGCATCGTCCGCCGATACCGCTTTGGAGCCGGACCAGATGGTGAGGTTGGAACCCGCCAGATCAGCGGAGCCACCAATCAGCTCCGGCAACAGCGGGCCGTAGGCGTTCAGGCAGTTTTGCGAGGCCTTGCGAGAGGCAATGGAATCCCCTTGGGCCTGACATTCGGCAATATAAGCAGCGGCCTTTTCGCCAAAGTCAGCGGGCAGGTCACCCTTCATGCGGCGCTCAAATTCCGCGGCCAGCTGCGGGTGGGCGGCGCGGTAGGCGTCGAAGCGGGCATTCCAGTCGCTCTCGGCAGCGGCACCTTTTTCTTTGGCGTCCCAACCGGCGTATACGTCAGAGGGAATCTCGAATGGGCCGTGGTTCCAGCCCAGAGTTTCGCGAGCCAGTTGAATTTCGTCTGTCCCCAGGGGCGCACCGTGGCAGTCTTCTTTGCCCTGCTTATTGGGGGAGCCAAAACCGATAATGGTTTTGCAGCAAATCAGTGTGGGCTTGCCGGTTTCGGCGCGGGCCGCTTCAACCGCCGCCTTGATAGCGCTACTGTCGTGGCCGTCTACCGCCTCAATCACCTGCCAGCCGTAGGCGCGGAAGCGGGCCGGGGTATCGTCGCTAAACCAACCTTCGACCTCGCCGTCGATAGAAATGCCGTTGTCGTCCCAAAAGGCAATCAGCTTGCCCAAGCCCAATGTACCCGCCAGCGAGCAAGCCTCGTGGGAAATACCTTCCATCAGGCAACCATCACCCAGGAATACGTAGGTGTTGTGGTCGACAATATTATGACCGTCGCGGTTGAACTGCCCCGCCAACACCTTTTCCGCCAGCGCCATACCCACACCGTTGGTAATGCCCTGGCCCAGTGGCCCGGTGGTGGTTTCAATGCCCGGCGCATAACCGTATTCCGGGTGGCCGGGGGTTTTGGAGCCCATTTGACGGAAGTTTTTCAACTCCTCAATCGGCAACTCATAACCCGCCAGATGCAGCAGCGAGTAGTGCAGCATGGAGCCGTGGCCGTTGGACAGCACAAAGCGGTCGCGATCTGCCCATTCCGGGTTGGCGGGGTTGTGCTGGTAAAAATCGTTCCACAGCACTTCGGCAATATCTGCCATGCCCATGGGGGCGCCGGGGTGACCGGAATTGGCTTGTTGCACGGCATCCATACTGAGGGCGCGCACGGCATTGGCAAGATCGCGACGAGTCGGCATTGGGGGGGTTCCTCGGAGGGTGTCAGAAAGGGCGCTATTTTCCCCTATATGGGGTGTGGCGTAAACCGGGGTTATGCGTCTGGCCAAAGCAATCACCTCATATCCCAATCCAACTGGGTGCTGTAAGGGTCGAGAAACAGAATTGCCCTGTCATTATCATTCAAGCCTTTGCAAAATCTCGGCACAAATTTATTTGCATCGCTCGTATATATTTGAATATCACGACCTGGATAGTTTGACTTTATTTCCTCCAAATCCTTTACATGCTCAGAATCCAGGTCGTTAAAGTGGTAGCACCTTCAACATTGACCAAATCAACTTTCTCGCTCCAAAAACAGCGTCACATAACGATCAAACATAAACAGGCGGTTGCGTTTTTGGCCTGTCAGGTCTCGCGTATTATTAAACGCAACCTCATTGCTGTCCCACAACCCTGAAGACATGAATCGGGAACCACTTGCTGTGACCGTATGCAGCATGGATGCTGCATCCGAGCGTACATGGACGTATTCACAGCGTGTCACAGCAAGTGGTTCCCGATTCATGTCCAGAGCCAGCGTTTGAAAGGTAGCACTTGGCAGCTCTAACCTCAGTGAGGCTTCATCATATGTTTATGGGGCAGCAATGAAGTCACATAAAAATATCGCACAAAGGGCGGTTGATGTAGTAATTATTGCGCCCTACTTTTTCCTTTATCAGCAAACCTTCCATCACCAATTGTTCCAGATATTTGGTGGCGGTGACTCTGGTCACACGCAAATCCCTGACCACAAAATCGATTTTTGTGTAAGGGTGACGGAACAGATTGTTAAGCAAGTCCTGACTGTACATTTTTGGCAAGCGGGTGCGTATGGCCACTTTATAAGCCTGCATCAGTTGCTTGATCTGGTCGATTTGGCCAATCGAGTGCTTTGCCGTTTGCTCCACCCCTTGCAGCATATAGAGTAACCAGGGCTCCCAGTCACCATTGTCCCTGACGCCTTGCAACCCCTGATAATAAGCGGCCTTGTTTTGAGTAATGTACCGGCCCAGGTAGAGAATGGGGAGTTCCAACAAATCTTTTGCCACCAGGTAAAGGATATTCAGAATGCGGCCCGTACGCCCGTTACCATCGTAAAATGGGTGAATGCTTTCAAACTGGAAGTGAATAATTGCCATCTTGACCAACGGCTCCACTGGCGACAGCTCGTCATCGTTCAGATAGTGCACCAGGTTTTCGATCAACCGCTCCACATCGGCGGCCTGTTGGGGCGGGGTATAAACCACTTCTCCTGTATTCAGGTTCTTCAGCTCGGTACCCGGCAACTTGCGCAACCCGGCGCGGTTTCCTTCCAGGGTTTGCTGGATATCGAGAATATCGGCCAAGCGAATCAACCCACTTTGCCGCGCTCGATCAAAGCCTTTCTTCAAGGCCGCGCTGTAATTTTGCACCTCTTTGGTGGCTGGGCTGGAATAACCCGTAAACAGGTTGGCCTTATACAATTCGTCATGGGTGGTAACGATATTCTCTACCTCGGAACTGTCTTTCGCCTCTTGCAATGTCAGGGTATCGATCAAGATACCCTCATTGGGAATCGCTTTGGCTGCCCCTTTTAGCTCCGCCAGATAACGAGTGGCCCGCGACACCTGCTTTAGTACCCGGCGAGTTTCCAACTCAGATTCGTTGGGTATTGGTAAAGAACCAACGGTATAAGACATAACATCCACTCGCCAATATATAAAAATTCCCTCTGATTCTATATAAATACAAGCAAACATGCATAGATAAATCATTTTTTTATGCATGTTGTGTTGGATATGTATAAAAATACCGCAATCTATATCAAATTATTTTGATATAGGTCTTCTATTTTGCTAGCATGCCCCGCCATGAGCAAGGATTCACTCCCAGCCACAGATACTCTGGCCGCCATACTGAAGGCCGCCGGTGATGGTTTGCGGTTGGAGATTTTGCGGGTTTTGCAGCGGGACTCTTACGGGGTGCTGGAGTTGTGCCAAATTCTGGCCCTGCGCCAGCCGGCCCTGAGCTACCAGCTTAAAGTGCTGGCCAGCGCCGGTTTGGTGACTACCCGCAAAGAGGGCAATACAGTGTTTTACCGGCGCGCTTCTGCTGCCGGGCGGTTCAGTGGTTTGTTGCGCGAGCTGTTTGTCACCGCCGACCAATTACCGTTGCGGCCAGAGCTATTGGTGGGCATTGAAGCGGTACAGGCGGCGCGGGTGGCGGCATCGCGGGATTTTTTTCAGCGCAATGCCAACCGCTTTCGCAAACATCAGGATTTGATCGCCAGCTTCAAAGACTATGGCGAGGCGATTATTGGCTTTTTAACGGCCATTGTGCCGCCATCTGCGGCGAACGCCATTGAAGTTGGCCCTGGGGAAGGCGAGCTGCTGGAGGCATTAAGCCAGCGCTTTGAGCGCCTGACCGCGCTGGAATTGTCCAGCGAGATGTTGGAAAAATCCCGGCAGTTGGCTCACAGGCAAGGGCTTGTCAATGTGGATTTTTTCCACAGCGATACCGGCACGGCGGTTCAGGAAGGTCTGCGAGCGGATTGCATCACCATCAATATGGTGCTGCACCACACCCCCTCTCCGGCCCAGGTGTTCAGCGACTTGGGGGAGCTGTTAAACCCCGGCGGGCACCTGTTGGTGACCGAACTGTGCCGCCACGACCAGAGCTGGGCCAAGGAAGCCTGTGGCGACCAGTGGCTGGGTTTTGAACCGGAAGATTTAACCGAGTGGGCCAGGCAAGCCGGCTTGGGCGAGGGGCAGAGTCAGTACCTCGCGTTGAAGAATGGATTTAAGGTGCAGTTGAGGCACTTCGCAAAAACTGGTCGCACGTCGCACGTCTGACGTCGCACGCTTTTTTGGTGCCAACTTCAATATCAACGCAACCAGCAAGCACCACCGGATTTGCAGGAAACAACACGTAGTTTATGAGCCTGAGGGTTTTAGCGTGCGACCTTCGGAACAATGGCACCGTGCCACCCAATTACTACAAAAGGCGAGAAGCAAAACATGAGTAATTACAGTGTATTCACCTCGGAGTCCGTCTCCGAAGGTCACCCGGACAAAATGGCGGATCAGATTTCTGACGCCATTCTCGATGCCATGCTCAAAGACGACCCGGAATCCCGGGTGGCGGTAGAGACCATGGTCAAAACCGGCATGGTGGTCATTGCCGGTGAGGTGCGCACCTCCACCTACGTGGACCTGGAAGAAGTGGTTCGCGACGTGGTACTCAACATTGGCTACAACTCCAGCGATGTGGGCTTCGACGGCGCCAGCTGTGCGGTGCTCAACGCCATTGGCAAGCAGTCGCACGACATTGCCATGGGCGTGGACGAGGGCGATGACAAGGATCAGGGCGCTGGCGACCAGGGCCTGATGTTTGGCTACGCCACCACCGAAACCGATGCCCTGATGCCAGCCCCCATTTACTACTCGCACCGCCTGGTTGAGCGCCAGGCCCAGCTGCGCAAGCAAGGTGCACTGCCCTGGCTGCGCCCGGACGCCAAAAGCCAGGTGACCATGCGTTACGACGAAACCGGCAAGCCCTGCGCGGTGGATGCGGTTGTGCTGTCTACCCAACACAACCCGGACGTATCGCAAAATGACATTCGCGAAGCGGTGATGGAAGAAATCATCAAGCCCTGCCTGCCCGCTGACCTGCTGCACGCCGACACCCGCTACCACATCAATCCCACCGGCCAGTTTATTATCGGCGGTCCGGTGGGCGACTGCGGCCTGACCGGGCGCAAGATTATCGTCGACACCTACGGCGGCATGGCCCGTCACGGCGGCGGCGCTTTCTCCGGCAAAGACCCGTCCAAAGTGGACCGCTCCGCCGCCTACGCCGGTCGCTACGTGGCCAAAAACATCGTCGCCGCTGGCTTGGCCGAGCGCTGCGAAATTCAGGTGTCCTACGCCATCGGCGTGGCAGAACCCACCTCCATCAGCATTAACACCTTTGGCACCAACAAACTGCCGGAAGAACAGATCGAAGCCCTGGTGCGCGACCACTTCGACCTGCGCCCCAAAGGTATCGTCGACATGCTCGACCTGAAACGCCCCATTTACCAACCAACGGCGGCCTATGGGCACTTTGGACGGGACGGTGCGGAGTTTACGTGGGAGCGGATGGATAAAGCGGAGGCTCTCAAAGCTGCGTTGTAATCCGTTTGACGTTGGATGTTCGACGTTTGACGAGGTGCCAAACCCTGACCAGGGAGGGTTAAATGAGAGAATACGAAAAATTACATATCTGGCAGGATGCAATGGAGCTGGTAACTGATATCTACCTGGTTACAGGCTCCTATCCGGAACACGAAAAGTTCGGCCTGCTCGCCCAATTGAGGCGAGCAGCTGTGAGCATTCCTTCGAATATAGCTGAAGGACGTGCTCGGGAAAGTAACAGAGAATTTATACGGTTTTTGCTAATCGCCCGCGGTTCGGTTGCCGAAGTTGAAACGCAACTTCATATATCCGCCAACCTTGGGTATGCCAAAGAAATTGATTGGCTGCTACAAAAGACTGATCGAATTTTTGCCAAAACCACCAAATTGATTAACAAACTGAGATCGTTGGACCGTGCACCTGGCCTTTCGTCAAACGTCGAACATCCAACGTCAAACACGCGGAGCACAAGAAATGACTGACTACAAAGTAGCAGATATCTCCCTGGCCGACTGGGGGCAAAAAGAAATCGCCATTGCCGAAACCGAGATGCCGGCATTGATGGCATTGCGAACCAAGTACGCGGGGCAGCAACCACTTGAGGGGGCGAAAATCCTCGGCTGCATTCACATGACCATCCAGACCGCCGTGCTGATTCAGACTCTGGAAACACTGGGTGCGGAGGTGCGCTGGACATCGTGCAATATCTTCTCCACCCAGGATCACGCCGCCGCTGCGGTGGCTGCCAACGGCACCCCGGTATTTGCCTGGAAGGGCGAAACCGAGGAGGAGTACGACTGGTGCCTGGAGCAGCAGATTCTCAAAGACGGCCAGCCCTGGGGCGCCAATATGGTGCTGGATGACGGCGGCGACCTGACCGCCATGCTGCACGAAAAATACCCGCAGGTGCTGGACAACGTACACGGCATTACCGAAGAAACCACCACCGGCGTACACCGCCTGTACGACATGCTGGCCAACGGCGAGTTGAAAGTTCCGGCCATTAACGTTAACGACTCGGTCACCAAATCCAAGAACGACAACAAATACGGCTGCCGCCACAGCCTTAACGATGCCATCAAGCGCGGCACCGATCACCTGCTGGCGGGCAAAAAAGCCCTGGTCATCGGCTACGGCGATGTGGGCAAGGGCTCTGCCCAATCCCTGTGCCAGGAAGGAATGATTGTGCGGGTGGCCGAAATAGACCCAATCTGCGCCATGCAAGCCTGCATGGACGGCTTTGAAGTGGTATCGCCATTTGTGAATGGCGACCAGAGCCAGGGCGTCAATACCGGGCTGCTGGGCAACACCGATCTGGTGGTAACCACCACCGGCAACGTCAATGTGTGCAATGCGGACATGCTGGCCCACCTGAAAAGCGGCTGCGTTGTGTCCAATATCGGCCACTTCGACAACGAGATCGACACCGCCTTTATGCGCGACAACTACGAGTGGGATGAAGTCAAACCACAAGTGCACAAAATCTACCGCGACCGCGCCAGCAACGACCATTTGATCCTGCTCTCCGAAGGCCGCCTGGTCAACCTGGGCAACGCCACCGGCCACCCATCGCGCATTATGGACGGCTCCTTCGCCAATCAGGTACTGGCGCAGATGCACCTGTGGGAACTGAAATACGCCCACCAAAGCGACGAACGCAAAGCGCAACTGCTGAAAGTGGAAGTGCTACCCAAGAAGCTGGACGAAGAAGTCGCTGCGGATATGGTGGCCGGTTTTGGCGGCGTGATTACCAAAATGACCGATGTGCAGGCAGACTATATTGGCGTGCCGGTTGAAGGGCCGTACAAGCCGGAAGCGTATCGTTATTGATTGAGAGGCCGCACGTCTGACGTCGCACGCTAAAAGCACCCGAACCCGTCATTCTGAGCGTGAGCGAAGAATCTTATGCCCGAATAGTTGCGAGATCCTTCGCTGACGCTCAGGATGACGAAGCCTCGCTGGTATTGCGTGCGACATGCGACGTCAGACGTGCGACCAAAACAACTCGTTTAAAACGATGACGCACATCTTCACTACGGACGACCTATGACCACCACTCTAAACATCAGCTTCGAATTCTTCCCCCCCAAAACCCCCGAGGGGCGGGAAAAATTAAAAACCGTGCGCGCCGAGCTGAATAAACTCAACGCTCACTACTTTTCCTGCACCTACGGCGCTGGCGGCTCCACCCGCGACAACACCAAAACTGTGGTGCTGGAAATGCGCGACGAGGGTTACGACATTGCCCCGCACCTGTCGTTTGGTAGCGACAGCGAAGACACCATTCACGCACTGCTCAGCGACTACAAAAATGCCGGGGTAACCCGTTTGGTAGCCCTGCGCGGCGATTTGCCCTCTGGCATGGGCGCACCCTCGGTGGTGTACGCCGCCGAACTGGTGGCCTTCGTACGCAAGCACTTTGGCGACCAGTTCAAAATCGCCGTGGCCTGCTACCCGGAAATTCACCCCCAGGCACCCAGCTACCGTGCAGATATCGAATACCTGAAGCGCAAATTCGACGCCGGTGCTAACTTTGGCATTACCCAATACTTCTACCACGCGGATGCCTACTTCTACTTTGCCGAGGAGTGCGACAAGGCGGGCATTCACCAGCCCATTTACCCCGGCATTATGCCCATCACCAACTACCAGAATCTGGTGCGCTTCTCCGATGCCTGCGGCGCCGACATCCCCCGCTGGATTCGCAAAGGTCTGGAAAACTGCAACGAAGACAAGGAAAGTATTCGCAGCTTTGGCCTGGATGTGGTCACCAGCCTGTGCGAACAATTGATCGACGGCGGCGTGCCGGGCTTTCACTTTTACACCATGAATCAGGTGGAACCGACGCGGCAGATTATTGAGAATCTTGGCCTGCTGGAAGATTCGGCTTCGTAATTTCTGGTCGCACGTCTGACGTCGCACGTCGCACGCTAAACCCAACGAGGCTTCGTCATCCTGAGCGCAAGCGAAGGATCTCACAACTATCCGGCCATGAGATTCTTCGCTCACGCTCAGAATGACGGGTTCGGGTGTTTTTAGCATCAGACGTGCGACGTGCAGCCGCCCGCTATTGGCACCACACCAAGTCCTAATCTGCACTCTGTAAACCACCCCTTACACCTTTTCCCACTCCCCGTCATTGCGGGGAGCGCAGCGACGCGGCAATCTCCTCGTATTAACTCAACTTTTACGAGGACGCCTCATGGCTCATATGCAACCCCTGCCCGTCGACACTCACCCGGAACTGGCGGACGACTTTCAGATTTTTGTCGAGATTCTCGGCTTTGTACCCAACAGCCTGCTGACCATGCAGCGCAGCCCGGACATGGTGAAAGGTTTTGGCGTACTGACCAAAGCGGTGATGACCTCGGAAGGCGGCGTCGACCTGGGCTTTATGCGCATGCTGGCGCACTTTTGCAGCCGCGCCGCTGGCTGCCAGTACTGCGAAGCTCACTCCCTGGTGGCGGCGCAGATTCACGGCATTCCCCAGGAAAAAATCGACGCCCTGTGGGACTACCAAACCAGTGAACACTACTCCGATGCCGAGCGCGTGGCGCTGGACTTTGCCCTGGCCGCCGGCTCGGTACCCAACAACGTGGACCAGGGGTTGATGGACCGCATGAAGGAACACTGGAGCGAGAAGCAAATTGTGCACATCCTCGGCGCCATCGCCCTGTACGGCTTCCTCAACCGCTGGAACGATTCCATGGCCACCGATCTGGAAGAATCCCCCAAAGCCATGGGCGAGCGAGTGCTCACTTCCGGCGGCTGGGACGGCGGCAAGCATGTCAGGTGACAGTTGACAGAAGACAGAAGACAGAAGACCGCCTACACTGCTGTTCTCTGTTTTCTGACGACTGTCCACTGCATGCGTATCTCCCGACTTTACCTCGACCAACCGTTAGCGGTTGGCAACGAAGTTTCTCTTGGCCCGCAAGCCACTCGCCATCTGATTACCGTGCTGCGCGCCGAATCCGGCGCGCAAGTGGTTTTGTTTAACGGCACTGGCGGCGAGTATTCCGCTACGTTGGTGGCAGTGGATAAAAAGCAGGCGCTGGCGCGCATCGATGGCTTTACACAAATCGACCGCGCTTCGCCGCTGGCCATACACCTGGGTATCGGCCTGTCTCGCGGTGACCGCTTTGATACGGTGGTACAAAAAGCCGCCGAGCTTGGCGTCCGCGAAATCACACCACTCTATACCGAGCGCACCGAGGTCAAACTGAAAGGCGATCGTGCCGAGAAGAAATTGCGCCACTGGCAGCAAATAGCCATCAGCGCCTGCGAACAGTGCCAGCTGAATCGGGTGCCAGTTGTCCACAACCCCGCCTCTTTACAACAATGGCTGGCAGGCACAGAGGCAGCGCAAAAGTTTGTACTTCATCACCGCAGCGATAATGCCTTGCGGGACTATGCCCATAAACCCGAATCCGTGGCCCTGGCCATAGGGCCGGAAGGTGGCTTATCGGAAATGGAAATTGCCAAGTGCCAGGACGCGGGTTTTGACAACCTGGCCCTTGGGCCACGCGTGCTGCGCACCGAAACGGCACCGCTGGCGGCGATCAGCTTATTGCAATTTCAGTGGGGGGATTTTTAACAAACACTCGTCATTGCGACACATTGGCTGGCTTATAGTCCGTCATCGCGAGCGCAGCGCGGCGATCTCGATCCGTGTAGCAGAGGACTTTGCAAGTAAAGCGACACAGGATGGAGATTGCCGCGGGCCTGTAGCCCTCGCAATGACGCGTGTTTACAAATAATCCGCTTTTTAATCTCCTTCTGCCAACGCCACCAAACGCAGCAATTCCTCACGGATGCGGTGCTCGGAATTATTGCCCACCAGCTTGGCCCGCAAAATACCCTGTTCATCCACAATCAGGTAGGTAGGGTAGTGGGTGATACCGCTGATCTGCTGCTGTTCCGGCCCCAGATGCCAGTGCACCCAGGGCATGGCCTGTTCTTCTTCAATATAGCCCACAACGGTTTGCGCCTCGTCATCCACGCTGGCGGAAACCATTTGAAAGGGCCGCCCGACCAATTCTTCTGTTATCTCCCGCAGGGCGGGAATGGCCTCTTTACAGGGTGAGCACCAGGTGGCCCACAGGTCGATCAAAACCACCTTGCCCCGGTAATTACTGAGTGAGTCGGCATCACCATTCAGGTTAACCGTGTTGATCCCCGCCAACGGTTGACCAACCACACTGCCCAATTGTGCGAGCAGATTATCTACTCGCTTCAGGTCATCCACAGCCTCCTCACCAATCTGGCCCTTTACCTCAGCCAGCAACATATTCGCCTTTTCCCGGTAGCGCTTGCGCTCTTCCCGGGGTAGCGCCAACTCCGTGGTCTGCCGAACAAAGTACTGCACCACTGCCAGGGCCGCCTGAACACGAGTGTTGGGGTTGTTACTGTGGCTGTAGTACTGCTGAAAGTAGTCGAACTTTATGGCATCGGGCAGGCCGAGATAACGCATGGATTCCCAAATACCGGGGCGGTTGACGTGGAATTTCAGCAGCAGGTCGGCAATTTCCACGCGCCGCGCAAACGCCTTCTCGTTAGCCTGATCACGGTTGTATACGGCTGGCAGTTTTTTGAGCATATAGGTCATGGCAGTGATGGCATGGTCATCCGCCGGATTTTGCCGGTACACCGGAATCACCTGATCAAATATGGATTGGTAATCCGGCCAGCGCCGCTCACTGCGCCCGGCGCGGTATTCCTGGTCAGTGATTTTACCGGCGTTGCGATCGGCAATGGCCCGGCGAATTTTTTCCTGATTGCGCTCCGTGGCCCGGTACATATTTTCAATGGCCCTTATCGCATCTTCGCGGCTGCCAGTATCGACATCGGCCTGTAGCGGCCAATGGATTAACAGCAGGGCCAACGCAAAGGCCTTTGCCAATGGACACAAAGTCATCCTGAATTCCCTCATAAAAATTAAAAACGGGGAAGGTGTTTTACCACCTTCCCCGTTTGCTGGTTGGCATGGATTACAAATCAAATGTTTTAATTGCCTCCACGAATAACACCCGTCCTCGCGACCTTACCCGGCTCAAGTCAAAGGGTGAAAATGGATTGTTAACAAACGGAGGAGGAGTGTGGGTTATATCCCGGGCACCCCCCAAAAACCGCCAACCACTGTCTGGCAGGTTGTAGTAGCCGGTGACATCGTAGGTGGTATAGTGCTCAACCCTCTGGATATCATCTCCAGTTAAATCGAGGTTTCTGGTGAAGTTAAAGCCACTGTGATAATTGGCGATCAAGTTCACACCATAACCAGGTGTTCTCCAGCCGAAATCAGCCCGAGCCACCCAGTTAGAGGGGGCGCGCTCTGTACCACGAAAGTCCGATACCGGACCGTCAGGGAGAATGGATGACTGCTGCAGCTGTTTGGTGTAAGACCCCCTGAAATCAGCCGAAAAAAGACCGTATTCGGTATCAAAGCTGTAGCCTGTATTTACATCGATGCTGCGCTGCTTGAACTGTTCAAGGTTGGCGGGGCCTTGTGTAAAGGAAACAATGTTTCCCTCCGCATCCCTTTGTACAGCAGTCGATTGAAAAGCACCAGGAGTACGCAGGTTTACATTGACAATAAAGCCTTCGGTGTCAATGACATTGTAGTAGCTTTCCAGATAAAAGCCGTCCAAAAAGCTGGGGGTCCAATTAAAACCCGCATTCAAGGTTTCGGACACCTCTGGCTCCAGGTTGGGATTACCGCCAAAGAAGAAGTTAAAGGTCCCACCCACAGTACTCTCGCCATCCGGAAGAAAAAACTCCGGGAAAGCTCCGAAAAACCCGTTTGCCGCAGTTATTTCACCGGCCGCCGGTGCCCGGAAAGATTCCCCCCAGTTTGCGGTCACGGTTAAATCTTCGAATATGCTCCACCTGAGGCCAAATCGTGGGCTGGTATTGCTGTATTCGGCGCCCGCGCCAGTATCAGCATCGGGCAGATCGTAATCGGAGTATCGTGCCGCCAGGCTAACGGTCAGTGCTTCCACACCCGGCAAACGATTATCGACACCCACCAAAGGCAGGGAAAGTTCTGCAAACACTTCTCTCACTTCCTCTTTGACATCAGCGATCGGCTCCGGGGCCAAGCCAGTAAGCAGGCTAATCCGATTCGGGTCATTCGCAAAATCGAGTTCCGACTCACGCCAATCTACACCGGCCGCCAATCTCACTTGTCCACCAGGCAGAGAGAACAGCACACCATCCGCTACACTTCGAAAGGTATACTGATTGGCCTCCGGTGCATTCGGTAGTACATCGAAAAGAAGGTTGTCGAACTCTTCCCGGGTAATTTCCCCAATCAGAGAACCTGCGCCAAACGGATTGAGTTCATTTCTAATACGATCGAGAAGCCCATTCCTGAGAGCACGTTGCGGGCTGTCTTCAGCTCCAAAGAGGTTCTCTTGGACTGTGTATTGTAATTGAAGATTATCAGTTGTTTCTTCAGACCGACCTATGGAGGTATCCAGTTTCCAGCCACCAGGCAAGTCCAGTTTAAACCCGAGATTCACATCGGTGCGTTGCTGTTCACCTTCTGTTGTCTCAGCTTGAACCAACCCTTGTGCCAGTTCTTCAGTCAGTAGATAGCTGACAAAAACATCTTCCATAAATGGATTGTTCGGATTGTTTTCATCAATAGTAAAATTAATGGATGTAATGGATGGAATACTGTCATTTGCTTTGTTATCTGAGCGATTCCAGGATGCATCCAGAAATAACTCAGCAACCCCAACGTCCTGAGTAACACTAATGGAAACAGACTCGTTGACCGTATCTGCTGTAAACTGGCGACTTATAAAAGACGCATCGGCATTTTGCAAAGCGTTTTCCACCGTAAAATCACTTAAACGATCACCTGCATTTTCGCCTGAGTCGCCCGCCGGCAGTGAGCCAAGCAAAAGGTCAGAATCAGGGAATCCATTTGCGTCCAGACCAAAGACATTACCCGGAGAAGTCGGGATAGCGACAACAGTACCTCTGAAATCACTACCGCCACGAGAGGTAAAATCCAGGGTTGTAAAGTCGGCCGCAGCCTGGCTGACCGGCTGAATTTCCTGGCGGCTCAGGGTCGCCAGGAAATTACCACCGTCCCAGCCAAAACCCAGTGTTTGTTGCAGGCGATACTGGTTGCCACCATTAAGTCCGTTGTCGTAGCGCACAGAGGTTTCTGCACCCACATAATCCTTGCGGGTAATAATATTGATAACACCAGCCACCGCATCGGCACCGTAAATGGCGGAGGCGCCATCCAGCAGAATTTCAACTCGTTCTACCGATCCCAAAGCCAGGGTGCTGAGGTTTGTAAATGACCCGCTCGTACCTAGCGGTGAACCACTGGTGCGGCGGCCGTTAACCAGAATCAACGTGCCTGATGGACCAAGGCCCCGTAAACTGGCGCCACCATTGCCAATAAAACCGTTAGCCGCCTGGGGCTCATCAAAACCAACCTGAACATCATTTTGTGGGGCGTTACGAGTAAATTCCGAGTTAAACTGGGAGTTATTTTGCGGCAGGGAACGCAACAGATCTTCTACAGTTGTGACACCCAGTCGTTGGAAGTCCTCCCGGCCGAATGTGATTGTCTGAGAGGTGGGGTTTGCATTGCGAATCAGGGTGCCCGTAATTACCACCTCTTCATCGGCTTCCTCCTGATCCTTTTTTGACGAGGGAGCCTCCTCCCTTTCAACAACAACGGTATTGTCAGACGCATAGCTGTAGGTCAGGCCCTTGCCTTTGAGCATAGTGTCCAAAGCGCTTTCCACGCTGTGCTCGCCCTCAACTCCCAACAGACTGACTTCAGTGCCAATTTCTTTGGATACTATTATCTGCACACCGGACGCACGGGACAGCTGTAACAGTGCCGGACCCGCCTTTTGCGGCTCAATATCGACGGAAAACGCTTTATCTTCCGCCAGCAGATTCCCGGATGCCGCCAGCAGCAATGCGGACGCAATGCTTCGTGCCAGACGATTTGTGTTGTGCTTTTTGTTTGAAAAATTCATTTCTACCCACCTCTTGATATTTGTGTAGCTGATATAACCGGCTCTAAAAAGTCGATTCACTAACTACACGTACCATCTGAACAACACCCTACCGGGCAGGTAAAAAATATGTCCTATTATTCGGATGAACCTGTGATCAGGATGGTATCGAAATCGCTGACAATCTCGATCGGCAAGGTTTTTTCCAGGCCTTTTAATGCCTGGTCCAATTGATCAATACGAATACCGGCGTACACTTCCAGGTCCATGATTGAGCTGTCGGTAATCAGAATTTTCTTGCCGGAATAGCGGTTTAATTCATTCACCACGTAAACCAGGGGCTTTTCATAAAATTCCAGAAAGCCACTGGTCCAGCCACTCAGTCTGGATATATCTGCCACTTTTTGGGCTGTTAATTGATGGCTATTCAAGTGGCAGTCCACCACCCAGCCTGCTTCTACCCGCTGCTGGCCGGGGATATTGAGTTCCAGTAAATTGCCATCGGCTTGATCCGCCAGTGATTGAATGTCACCGGATACACTGTCGCTACTTTTATGTATGGCCACCTGGCCCTCAACCAGTGCCAGGGTGAACTTGTCCGGTTGTTTGCGAATATTAAATTGGGTGCCCAGGGCGGTGACTGCACGGCCATCCAGTTCCACGGTGAATGGCCGCGCGGGGTCTTTTGCCACAGCAAAGAAAGCTTCGCCCCTGTCCATTATGATGCGGCGGCGATTGTGGTTAAAATCCACCAACACTTGGGTTGCTGTATTCAGCGTCAGCTTGGAACCATCCTTGAGATTCACGGTTTTTTGCTCGCCAATACCGGTGACATAGCGCAGTATGTGGGATTTTTCAGGCAGTGGCTCTGGCCATAGAAACTGCCAGGCAACCACTGCAATCACCATAATTGCCGCCACCGCCGTGCTGAATTTTTGCCACGGCTTTTGAGAGCGAGGGCGTTCTTTCAGGTATTTTTGTATGTCCTTGTCTGTTGCCAGATCCGGCAGGTCCTGCAAGGCCTCTACCATCACGGCCATATCTTCTTCCGGGTAACGATCGCCCGTATCCAGGGTACGGCCAATGCGCTCTGCGTCCTGCTCGGAAAGCTGGTCAGAGAACAATTTGGCCAGGTCGTCAGCCAGGTCTGTATTGGATTTCTTAGTCACTGCCATCTCCATTTTGATGGGATTTTTGAATTTCATCCCTGACACACTTCAGTGCTTTGGACATATATTTCTCGATTTGTTTAACGGACACATTCAATTGTTCGGCAATTTGCCGGTAGCTGAGTAGCTCTACCCGACTGAGCAGGAATACCCGCCGCCATGCCGCAGGCATTTTGGCAATGGCCTGCTTCACCACTTCCAGGTCCTGACGGGCAGCGATAATGGTCTCCGGGGATTGCTGTTTGCTCTGCTCGCTTTTCAGGCCCTGATGCACATCCACATACAGCTTGCGCACCTGGTTTTTACGTTTTAAATCCACAGCCAGGTTGTTGCCGATGGTAAACAGGTAAGCACGGCAACTCCCTTTGTTGTTGAGTACCTTGTCGCTGAGATCGGACAGGCGCGCCAGGCGCACGAACACATCCTGCACCACATCGTCCAGATCGGCCCTCGACCCCAGCCGGCCCGCCAGAAAAGACCGCAAAGGCCCGCCGTGCTCCTCAAACAATTTATTGAGAAGCCGCCGTCTGGCCTGTTGGCGATGGCCGGACAAATCGATCACATTATTGGGTTTTGCCATAAATACGCTGCTGAAACTGACAGTGCCACAATGAATAAACGTGCCACAGAATACATACCCTACCGCTGTGGGCAAATTTTTTTGGGGACTGCGATAATCGCACGGGGCAAGGGAGAGTGTGAATAGTCGCCCTCCAAGACAATCCGTCATTCCCATGGAGGTGCGCGACTGTCCGGGACATTACGAATGTAACTGCTGAAAAAATACAGTACGCAAGACCGGCAGCCAAATGGGTGGCAGCGAAACTTAAAAAATCGTCATCGCGAGCAAAGCGCGGCGATCCAGAGGCTTTGGTTGTAAATCAGCTCCTTAAAAGACACTGGATTGCCACGCTGCGCTCGCAATGACAGTTTGGGTGGTTATCCTGGACAGCAATGCGCCTTCGCGGGGATGACGTAGTGGTTTTTAACACTTGAGTGCGCAGCATTGCACAATGACAAAGCACTCAACTACAGATGGTAGGAAATAGACAGCTGTATGTAATCATCCCTTTCCACAAAAAAGGCGCTTTCTCCCGGTTCCGAGCCGGTTAAAAAGCGCGCTCGCAGCTCGGCGGTAATGCGTTGGCCGATGCGGGTTTCTGCTTCGATGTTGTAGAACTGTTCGCCGCTGTCACGATCCACCGCCACACCCGCCAGCAGAGCGGTATCCTGAGTGTCGTTCAGTGACCAGCGCACACCGACAAACAGGTCGTCGTCTGCCAGGGTAACGGGCGCGTTGTCATTGCGGCCGTCGTATTGGTATTCCAGCAACACACCGATATCCGTACTGGATTCCACCACCTGGTAGAAGGTGTATTCAAAACCCGCTACCGTGGCGAAAAAATCATCGATACGGCCTGCTTGATAAATGCCTTCAAACTTCAGCAGCCAGGCTTCCCAGGTATATTGCAGGTCAACGCCCAACTGGTCGATCTGGTCGTAGTTGGGGATCAGCCATTCACCGCTGCTGTCTGGCAACAGCCGCGCCTCGCGGTTGGTGCCGCGAAAATAGGAAGCACCCAAATCCCAGTCGCCAAAAAAATGGGAATAGCGCAAAGCGATGTCTTGATGCCACTGGCCGGCGGCGGATTCGTACTCGGCGCGATCATTGTCTACCGGCAGCGGCGTGCGCAAGCGGCCATCGGCACCGGGGAACGTGCGCTCGCGAAAGTAAGGTAACCAATACAGACTGATGGCGCCCCAATCTTTCTGGGTGGTGGCGGCAATCATCGGCTGGCCCAATTTGTCTTCCTGGTCGATATCTTCCACCAGGTCGGTCTGGTTGATGATATCCACAAGATGACGGGATTCGGCAACACCCCAGAATACCTTGTCGATGCCTGCGGTGATTTCCCACTGCTCGCCAATATGTCGCCAGTAGGCTTCGCGCAAATCGAAATGGGTGCGTTCGCTGTCTTCGTTGTCATAGCGAAAAAATGGCACCAGAGCGAACTGGTTTTTTCGATCGTCGCTTTTGTAGCGAAATTCCGGTTGCGCCATCAGCGACAATCCAAGGCCGGATTGCTGACCATCAGTACGAGCATCCTGAATAAACCAGCGGCTTTCCAGGCCGGCTTCGGCGGAGGCAGCCCAGTTGTCAGCCTGGGAGATAGTGCTGGTTAAGGCGGCAGAAAATAGAATTAGTTTTTTCAAAAAAGCATCTCTACAAAGTGCGTCATTGCGAGGAGTCCGAAGGACGACGTGGCAATCTTTATCAAGTTGGCAGAATATTGAAGGAGATTGCCGCGTCGCTACGCTCCTCGCAATGACGGAGGTATATTTTTACCGCAACCGGTTTAATACGCCCTTAGTAAAATCTTTATCCGCCAGCCCGGTTTTAAAAGTGTAATCCCCATACAACAGATCGGTACTTTTGCCCGTCTTGTGATTCACCATTACCATTTTCTGGGTGCGCCAGATACTGCCTTCGTACTGTTTGTAATCCAGCAGGCTAAGGGTTTTTAATTTATCTCCTCGGCGGTCGTAAAATTCCACTTGCCTCACTTGAAAATCTGTTTGGTCGGTCCAGGCAATTTGTTTTTTGTAGCCGGACTTTTTGTACGCGGGATAGCGCTCCACCACATCGCAGGTCAGGTCGGCATCTTGTGGGCAGGGTTCTTCGCGCAAAAATTTGTAGGTAAATTTATTCAATTCCTGAGCGGTAAAATCTTCAAACGCAAATTCACTGCCCACAAAAGGGCCGGACTTGTTGGCGGAGGAAATACGCTTGGTGCGCTTTAGGGCTGGCAGAAATAACCACTGATTGTCCGGCTTTAGGATTTGTGCGTGAGACAATAATGCCGTGCCTTCCACATCCGCTGGCGTATGAAACACAATCAGGCTTTTATCCCCCACACTTTCATCCGCCAGCTCCAGGGTTTTGGTGTGCAGTGTGCGGCGGGTTTCGGTGCCAGCGGCATTTCGCAGCACCATGGTCAGCTCCACTTCACTGCTTTCAAAACCGCGGTCGGAACGGTCTGACCGGGCGGCGATATCGAAGCCTTTTTGTTGCAGATCATCGGCTTGAGTTTGCAATGCAACTGAAAATAAAACGGCAGTAACAATTATTAATTTCTTCATTTTAAAAATCCTCTATAACTAGCAAATCGTTCGTCATTGCGAGGAGCCGAAGGCGACGCGGCAATCTCCAGATTTCGGAGTGCTTGGTTGGAGATCGCCGCGGTCACTGCGTTCCCTCGCGATGACGAAGAATTTTCTTATGCCCAAGCATCAACAACGCCGGCAACATTAAAAAATCAAACACCAGGGCTGAAACAATGGTAATCGCCGTCAGCAAGCCCATCTGAAAATTGATCAGAAAACTGGAGTACATCAGCACACAAAAGCCGATCACCAGAATAACCGTGGTCGCCAATATCGCCACCCCCACGGTCTGAAAAGCGTAACGAATGGCATCGGGAATTTCCAAACCTTTCTCCCGGCGGGCGCGCAGGTATTTGGACAAAAAGTGCACCGTGTCGTCCACCACAATACCCAGCGATGTGGCAGTAATAGCAGCCGCCGCCATACCCACTTTTCCCACCAGCAACGCCCAGATTCCAAAGGTAATCATAATAGGCACGGTGTTGGGTATCAGGCTGAGGGCGCCGAGCTTAAAACTGCGCAGGGCAAACATCAAAATGATGGCGATGGCAAATATGGCAACGCTGTTGCCCTTGAACATGCTTTCAATATTGCGCTGGGAAATGTAGGAAAACATCACTGTGGCACTGGTGGGTTTGGCTTGCATATGCAGTGGCAGATTGACGGCCATCCAATCGTCGCTGCGCTCCAGAAAAGCCCGAATTTCAATGGTGGACATATCCTTGAGTGACGAGGTTACCCGGGTGGCGGACTTGTCCACATTGATGCGATCGTTCAAGTCCAACCCATAGGGCAGGGACATTTCGTACAGCAGCAAATACTGTGCGGCCAGTTGGCGATTATCGGGAATGCGGTGCCAGTCCGTGTCGTCGCCATGGAGGTTTTTGTTCAAGCGTTTGACGATATCCGTATAGCTGTATACGTGATTCACTTCTGGTTGTGCCGTCAGCCAGTCCGTGAGCCGTTCCAGATTTTGCAGGTATTGTGGGTCGTTAATGCCACCGGGCTCACCGGATTCCACCGACAACTCCACCACATAGGGGCCATTGAGATAGGCGTTGGCAAAATCGGCGTCGTTGCGAAACTCCACTCGCTTGTCAAAGTACTGGACAAATTCATCGTTGAGCTGAATGGTGGGAACCATGGCCACCAGAATCACAGTGACAGAGCCCATAATCAGCAGAATGGATTTGTAGCGGGCGGTCACCCAGTCCGCAAGCCGGTCGATAGCCTGGTTCAGCCTGCCGTTGCTATTGCGCTGTCGCCGTTTGATGGGCAGCAAGCTGACCACCGCCGGCAGCAAAGTGAGGGACAACACCCAGGCCGCCGTAATACCCATGGCGGTGATATTGCCCAGGTGCCAGAACGGTGGTGTATCGGAAAAATTCAGCGACAGAAAACCCACCACCGTGGTCAGACTGGTAATGGTGACTGGCATCAGATTAACGCGGATGCTTTCTTGCAACGCCCCGTGCTTGTCACGACCTTCGGCCATGGCACTGAAAAAGCTCACCAGAATGTGCACACTGTCGGCAATGGCGAGAGTGAGAATAATGGTGGGCGCCATCACCGCAATAGGGGTCAGCTTGACACCGGCAAAGCCCGCCACCCCCATCGCCACGGCGGTGGACGCGGCAATCACCAGCAAGGTGGCAAACATGGCGCTGATGCTGCGCAGCACCAGCACCATGGCCAGCAACAAAATCAGATACATCAGCGGAGTCAATGTGCTTACATCCTGTCTGCCGGTTTCCCCGAAGGCGTTGTTTAACATGGTGATGCCGGACAGGGCGATGGTGAGGTCGGGGAATTCGGCGCGGAACTGTTCGGCGATATCCCGTGCCACAGTCACCGCTTCCGGCACTTCGGAAATATTTTCACCGGAGAACTGCAACGTGGCCGCCACCGCTGCGGTGCCACCGTCTGCGGAAATCAGGTTGCGCACCAACAACGGTTCTGCCAGCGCCACCTGCTTTTTGGCGGCCAGCTCATCGGGGCTCAGGTTTAAACCATCGCTGATCAGGTCTTCCACAATCAGGTCGTCTTCTTCCGACCAGGTGTATTGGAAGTTGCTGAGGGAATCTACCCGTATCACGTAGGGAATTTGCCAGGCCAGCTCCGTCAGGCGCTCCATGGCATCCGCCAGCTGCGGGGTAAGTACCTCGCCATTGTCCGGCTTGAGCACAAACAAGATATTGTCGTTTTTGGTGTAGGTATCCTGAAAGGATTCAAACGCCATCAGCTCCGGGTTTTCGTCGCTGAAGAACACTCGGTAATTGGTGGAAAATTCCAGCCTGCCCATACCCGTGGCAATGGCCACTACCACTGCCACGGTAGCGGCAATCACCAGCCACCGGTAGCGAATCATGGCACTGGCAAGGGCCAAAGAAAAACGGTCGATTTTGTTCCCCATTGGGGTTTCCTCTATACAAGTAATGTTGTGTCATCCTGAGCACAGCGAAGGATCTCGTCGTTCGGCATACCCAAGAGATCCTTCGCTGCACTCAGGACGACAATTTCCAGAACAAGCGTTCTGGTTTAAGCCAAAAAAATAGCCCGCTAACGAATGCCCGCCAGTGCCACCTTTAAAAACGGTGCCATGCGCGCTTCGCCAAACCCGGAGCGCACCATCATGGCCATGGCCATTTGCACTCCCACCAGGTAGCCGGCGTACTCGTCCAGATTCATGTCTTCGGGTAGCTCGCCACAGGATTTGGCGTTGCCCAGGGCATTGCGAAACACCAGCTGCAAGCCCTCAAACATGGCATCCAGTTGCTCACCTATGCCTTCGTCACTGCTGGCCAACTCTACGGCGGTATTGCACATAAAACAGCCCATGCGGGCCTCTGCAGTTTTGGCGTGGTCAACCAGGCGACCGTAGTAATTCCGCAGCTCTACAAGTCCGGCATTCGGGTTGCCCAGGTCCTGAATCAAGTCGTGGGCAAACTTCTGGTGGAAGTGCTGCAACGCTTTGATAAAGAACTCGCGCTTATTGCCAAACTCGCCATAAATACCGTAGCGGCTGATGCCGGTGTGCTTCACCAGGTCGTCCATGGACGTGTCGGCGTAGCCCTTCTCCCAAAACAGGAGAACGGCTTTTTCGATCACTTCGGTGGGGTCAAATTCACGGGTTCTGGCCATAGGCGCGGACTATAACAGAATGAATGTTCTGATATCAACCGTTTTCTTTGCGGCTGCACAGGTGGCGGGGTAGACTGCCTAACCGTCCCCTGTGAGATTTTCCCATGACCCGACTCATCATCCCCACCGCACTGTTGCTGCTTACTTCAACGCTTTGCGCCGCCAACCCGCCCCTGACGGATACCCACAAGCAACAGCGCACTGTGGATGCCTACGACACCGTATTTATTGAAGAAATGACCTGGGTGGAAGTGCGCGACACCATTACCGAGGGCAAAACCACCGCCATTATCGCCACCGGTGGCGTGGAGCAAAACGGCCCCTTCCTGGCCACCGGCAAACACAATGTGATTTTGCGGGAAACCACCAACCGCATCGCCCGTCAGCTGGGCAATGCTCTGGTTGCCCCAATCGTACCCTTTGTTCCGGAGGGCAATCACAACCCGGTGAGCGGCCATATGCGCTACGCGGGCACGATCAGTTTGAGCCTGCAAACCTACAAAAAGCTGCTGGAGGAAATTGCCCTCAGCCTGAAAGTTCACGGCTTTGAAAATATTGTGTTTATTGGCGACAGCGGCGGCAACCAAACCGGCATGCAAGAGCTTGCCGCCGAGCTGAACCAAAAGTGGCAAGGCGATAACAGCCAGGTGCATTACATCGCCGAATACTACGACAACCCCCGCTGGACCAAATGGCTGGAAGCACGCAATGTGGTGGAGCAAAAAGACGGCGCCCACCACGACTTTCGCCACACCGCCCTGATGATGTTGGTGGACCCCATGAGTGTGCGCATGCCGCAGCGGGTGGTAACGGGCGACTTTTCGGTGAATGGCGTCAACCTGCTGCCCCTGGATCGCACCCTGAAACTGGCCAACGAGCTGATGGACTACCAGGTGGGAATTACCGTGGAAGCGATTCGCCAGAGTATCCGCAAAAGATAGTGTTGGACGCAGCAGGTTCTTGTCATCCTGAGCGCAGCGAAGACAAATTGGCTTTCCTGCCAATTTGTCTTCGCTGTGCTCAGAATGACAGGGGGCAGGAGGTCTGCATTTAGCGTGCGACGTCAGACGTGCGACCTGTTCATACAAAGCACCGGAATACAAAGCAAACGTCACACGACAACAATCACTCCCCAGCATCGTATCCCTGCCACTGGTTATAGCGAATCATTTGCTGCAGTTCTTCAATATACGCCTCGCCGCGAATTGAATACTCCCCCAACCCCTCCGCCAAAGCCACACCCGTTGGCACCGCAGCCTGCGCCCGTATTGCACGCAGCGGTTGGTAGGCACGGTGAGAGTTGAGGGTGCGCATATAGCTGCGTACAGAATCTTCCGGGGCCACAAAGCGCTGCACCTCATAGGTGCTGCCTTGCGGACGATTCAGCGGCACCAACCCACAACCGGGCTCAAAGCACCACAAACCGAATAAATTGTTTGCCTCCCGTGCGAATCGCGAAGTACCCCAAGCGCTTTCGTTGGCCCCCTGCGCCAGCACCAGAGAAGCAGGCAACCTGTCCACTTTGCGCAATAATGCCTGCCAGGTATTTTCTTTATTCGGCGCAAACTCAGTTACCCGATACTCACTGGCCAATGTTTGCAGCCAGTTTTGTTCCCTGCTCGACAACCCCTGAGATTTACCAAGCAGACATTGCAACGCCGTTCTCTGTGAGTTTATACGAGCATTTTCTGCTTCCACCAGGGGCAGCAAATAAGCGACAAAAGCCTGCTTGCGCTCGCTGCCTGCGGGCAGATTGATAAATGCTGGCGGCGCAGGCCAATCAACAATGGCTGAGTGTGAGGGAAGCAAACAGACCGTCGCTGAAGGCCGCAGCAACAAAGCGGCAAACACAATAGGCAGCGGCAGCAATAGCGGCGCCAGGCGAGTGAATTGGGAGCGGGTAAATAAGCGGATAGCGCACATTCCTGTTTTTATAGTTATGTGCCTATTTACCCTCTACTTGCCGCAAAAATCAAGATGTGCGATTGCGTTTCAGATACACTGCCAGAAAACTACTAACTGGTAATAACGACCCCTTTATGACTGATCAATACGCCGTTTTCGGCAACCCCATCGGCCACAGCAAATCGCCACTGATTCACAGCGCGTTCGCTGAACAAACTGGCCAGCAGCTGGAATACCACGCCCAACTGGTACCCGCAGACCGCTTTAGTGCCGCCGCTGACGCCTTCTTTGCCGCCGGAGGCCGAGGGTTGAATATCACCGTGCCCTTCAAAGAACAGGCGTTTGCCTATGCGGACACCCTGACCGAGCGGGCCCGCTGCGCCGGGGCAGTCAACACGCTGGCAGCGCAGCAAGACGGTTCGGTATTGGGTGACAACACCGATGGCATCGGCATGGTGACCGACATCACCGCCAACCTGGGCTGGCCCATCGCGGGCAAACGGGTATTGTTGCTGGGTGCAGGCGGAGCGGTACGGGGCGTATTGCAACCGCTGTTCGCCCAAAGCCCCCACAGCATCACCATCGCCAACCGCACCGTGGCAAAAGCGGAGGGCCTGGCAGCGGAATTTATTCATCTTGGAAGCGCCACAGGCTGCGGGTTTGAGCGGTTACATGGCCAGCAATTTGATGTGGTGATCAACGGCACCAGCGCCAGCATTTCCGGACAACTGCCACCATTACCGGCCAACCTGCCGACCCCTGGCTGTGTTTGCTACGACATGATGTACGCCAGCCAACCCACGGTGTTTATGCAATGGGCTCAAGCGCACGGTGCGACCCGGGTGGCGGATGGTTTGGGAATGTTGGTGGAACAGGCCGCTGAATCGTTTGCGCTATGGAGGGGGGTGCGCCCGAACACCAGCCCGGTAATCACTCTGCTGCGGGGTCAATAAGCCGCACTACCTGTGTTTCTTTCTGCTTTTCTTCTTCGCTGCGGTTTACCCGTGTGTCCAACTCCCGGGGCGGGGCCTGCAGGCGCAGTTGCTCTTTAAAACCGCAGCTGACGCATTCGCGATAATTGTCTTCCCCTTCCTTGTAAGACACCACCTTGTCCATCTCGCCACAGCGGGGGCATACGGCTCCGGCGATAAAGCGGGGACGGGGCTTGGGGGGTGGGTTCATTATCGGTTCCGGCAAAATGGGGGCTATTGTACCTCAGTGTAAAAATCAAAACCCTGTCATTGCGAGACAAGTCGGCAGGAGAGCCGACCTGAGCGCTGTAGCAGCCCTTGGGCCGAAGCTCTAACCCCAGGTCCTGAAGTTTTTTTACGGTTTTTCTATCCCACCGACTCATACCCATACGTCCTCGTTAAGGAGGCCGGGTTGTATGGGAAGTTCCCCTAACTTAGACATGAGGTGAGGATCAATAAATGAAGCGTACATTCATTAAATCATCCGCAAGTATGTTGGCATTGGCTGTGTCGGCCACTACCACATATGCGCAAGAAAGTGCGGAAAGGACAAGTATTGAAGAAATCGTGGTTTCAGGTGTCAGAGGATCGTTATTACGTGCCCTATCACAAAAACGAGATGCCACAGGTTTTGTCGATGCCGTTGCATCAGAGGATCTTGGCAAATTTCCTGATATTAATCTTGCTGAATCGTTGCAACGGGTACCGGGCATTACCCTGAACCGCGACGAAGGTGGTCGGGGCAACGCCGTTAACTTGCGAGGCTTGGGTCCAGAGTTTACCCGTGTCGAAATTAACGGAATGACCGCACCCGTTAGTGGAAACAGCAGGGCATTCAGCTTTCTGCTGTTACCCGCTGAGTTATTCACAAATGTCGCGGTTCACAAGACAGTCCGCGCACGCGATGCAGAAGGCGGATTGGCTGGCCTTATTCAATTGAGCACACCCAAACCGCTTGATGGCGATGATTTTGAACTGTCTGCTTCTGTGCAGGGAGACAACAGCGAAAATGCCAGTGATCTTGGCGGTCGAGCGGCATTACTAACCAGCCGGAACTTTGATGATAAGTTCGGCGTGTCTCTGGGTCTTGTCTATACGGATCAATCCTATCAAGCTAATCAGGCCGGTGGTTTCAGCGTACGCCCACTGGGTTTGATTCTAACGCCAGAAGCTCGCGCTACTGCGACGCCAGAACAGCTGGCTGCCAGGGCAACGGCTATTCAACACTACATTCATGATGCAGAAAATTTAAATACTTTCAGTGTGAACCTTGGTACTCAATGGCGTCCATCTGACACGGTTGAGGTATCTTTTAACGGACTGTATTCAAACAGAGATTCTGACCGCTTTCTGACCCGCGCAGATGCGCCATCTGAAGGTAACGTAAGCGGCTTTTCTGATCTTGTGATTGAGAACGGCTTGGTGACATCCGGGACATTCAGTGGTGTTCAGCAGCGTCTGGGCAATAACGACTTCTCGGAAGATGAAGACCTGCTTCAAATTTCAAGCTCTGTAAGCTGGAAACCGAGTGAATCCTGGGAAATTACACCTTTTGTGGGCTATACAAAACGTGATATTGAACGCGTCAATAACCTGCTTTCCTATCGTAGGGCAGATCTGACCACGGGTGAATTCATTAATGCGGATGTCAGCTATACCTATGATGGGGACTTCGTTAACTGGACCACAACGGGGACAGATTTCTCGTCACGTCCAGAAGAATTTCTTTTGAACGTATTCCTGTTACGTCCGAATACCAACGATGATGAAGATCTCACAACAAAGCTGGACTTTGAATACACGCCAAATTCTGATGCCTGGACAGCGTTGAATTTTGGCGTGCGTTACTCTGATCGTGAACTGTCGCGAACCTTTCGGAATACACTTGTGCTGGCCGATACGGATGATCGCAGAACACTGCCAACACTTGCAGATGCATTAACCATTCTTGATGATTTTGACATTAGTGGTGCCCCCTCAAGTGTACCAGGCAATATTCTGGGCGTAGACCCTGTCGCTGCTTTGAATCAGTTTGCGCCGAATGGCCTTGGTGGTGCACCTATTGACGGCGCACGCTTCCTTGAATTGCCACTTGATGCAGCACGGGGAAGTTTCAGTGTTCAAGAAGAAACCTTTAACGCATATGTTGAAGCAACGTTTAAAGTTGAGAATCTGACATTCAATGCCGGATTCCGCCTCGTGCAAACCGACCAATCGTCGAGTGGTTTTTCCATTACCAACGGTGTAGCTTCGCCCATTACGGTTGATAGCGATTATCAGGCATTCCTGCCGAGCATTAGTGCACGTTATGAAATCAATGATGATCTGTTGCTGCGTACGGCTTATTCACAAAGCCTGACTCGCCCTTCTCTGAGTGATCTGGCCCCAACAGAAAACATCAGCGGTGTTGATGAGGGCGGCGGTACAGGTAATCAGGGTAATCCAAATTTGCTCCCTTTTACGTCTGATAACTTTGACATTGCTCTGGAGTGGTATTTCGGCGATGAAGGCTACTTATCAGGGGCTTTCTTCTATAAAGATATTGATGACATTATCGATACCGAAACATTCACAGAAGACCGTACCTTTCCACGTCAACGTGATGCTGTTCTGGTTACTGCGCCGATCGTTTTCACACGCCCGGCAAACGGCGTAAGTGCAACTATCCTTGGTTTTGAAATGGCTGGGCAATTGCCTTTCTCTGCCTTCGTTGAAGATGGTGTACTATCGAACTTTGGCATGTTCGCAAACTATACATTCAATGACAGCGATGCAGATTTTTCTGCTGAAGGAGACATCAGAAGCACAGGTCTGCCAGGTCTTTCCAAGAACAGCTATAACATCGCCCTTTATTACGATGATGGCAGCTTTGACGCGCGTGTTGCTTATGCATGGCGTGATGAATTCCTTGCTGCGTTCTCTGGTGCGTTTGGTGTGCCTCGGTTCCAAAATAGCCGGGGTCAACTGGACCTGTCTGCGAACTATAAATTTACCGATAATCTGGTTGCTCAGTTCCAGGTATTGAATGCGACAAATGAGCAAAGAATACAAACAACCTCTGAGCTTATGGCTCCCAATAACGTCCGACAATTGGATCGGCGTATTTTGTTTGGTCTGCGATACACGCTTTAATCGTTAAAACCTAACACTGTCGGACCGTCTTTTTGTGGGCGGTTCGGCAGAGCCCAAAGAGCAGTATGAATACCTTTTAATGTGGAGTACTGAGGCTGCGGAGAGTTTTAATATTCTCCGCTTTTTTGTGGGCGGGCATTGCACCATCTAATCCATCTGTTTTCGAAATTGTCGAGAAATCTTTCAATCTTATATCAATTCAGATTCTTTGGAGGACTGTATGAATCGAAGAAAGTTTATTAAAAATGCCGCTGGCCTCGCTGTGGCCGGTTCATTAGCCAGCTGTACATCTGTAGTAAAAACCAAAGGTGCTGGGTCAGTGGCAGGGTTGGCCCTTCCTGCGATGGATAAAGTCCGCTTTGGTTTTATCGGCGTAGGCCGCAGGGGTGGTGACACTCTGTTACGCCTGACGCTGAACATCGAAGGCGCTGAGGTGGTCGCCCTCTGTGACACCCACCCGGAAACCCTGCAGAAAAACGCAGTGCGAGTCAAAGAAGCGACCGGCAAAACACCAGCGTTGTATGGCGATTCCGACTACAGCTACCGGGATCTGCTGGCCCGCGACGATATCGACGCGGTGATCATCGCTACGCCCTGGAAGTGGCACGTACCCATGTCTGTAGAAGCCATGAATGCGGGCAAGCATGCTTTCGTGGAAGTGCCCGCAGCGCTGACTGTGGATGAATGCTGGCAATTGGTGGAAGCCAGTGAGAAGACCCGCCGCCATTGCATGATGCTGGAAAACGTCTGCTACGGTCGCGAAGAAATGATGCTACTGAATATGGTACGCGACGGACTGTTCGGCGAATTGCTGCACGGCGAGGCGGCCTATATTCACCCACTCCGTTGGCAGATGAAAGACCTGGAAAGCGGTACCGGCAGTTGGCGCACAGGATGGCATGCGCGGCGTGATGCCAATCTGTATCCCACCCACGGGCTCGGCCCTATCGCCCAGTATATGAACATTAACCGGGGTGACCAGTTTGACTACCTGGTATCGGTCAGCTCACCGGCGGCGGGGCGCCGGGAATATGGCCAGGAGGAATTTGCCCCTGAACACCAGCGCAACCAGTTGCGCTATATCGCCGGGGACATCAATTCCAGCCTGATCAAAACCAAGCTGGGTCGCAGTATTCTGGTGCAGCACGACACCACCACGCCACGCCCGTACACGCGCCTGAACCTGATTCAGGGCACCAACGGCCTGTTCGCCGGTTACCCCAATCGCATTGCCCTGGAAGACAACCCGCTGGATCCGGATAACAGAGAAGGCTTCCACCACTGGGATGAAGACATGGACAAGTGGTTTGCCAAATACGAACACAACATCTGGCGGCGAATGCGCGCAGAAGCCACCGAGCAGGGCGGTCATGGCGGTATGGACTTTGTGATGTTGTGGCGGCTGGTTTACTGCCTGCGCAACGGTCTGCCGCTGGATCAGGATGTCTACGATGCCGCCGCTTGGTCGGTGGTGGTAGATCTGAGCGAGCGCTCCGTGAACAACCGGGGTGCCAGCGTGGACTTCCCGGATTTCACCCGTGGCGGCTGGAGGCAGATTCGTCCATTGGTGATTGAAGACATAGCCCGGACTCAAGCGCCAACGACCGTATCTGTATAGAGGCAAGAATAACCAACACCTCTTTTACAGGGCTAACTCTGGCCCCTGTGGAACAGGTACGCTTTGGCATTATTGGCGTTGGCAGTTGTTCCCGTGAGTTGCTGTGCTTATTGCTCACGGCGGATGGTGCTGTGATGAAAGCAGAACTTAAGGGCACTTCCAAAAATAGTGATATTTTCGTGATAGCACCAAAAGTAGGCGCTCTTAGGCGAGGCGGCGGCGCACGGAGACCCGCAGTGTATACGGCATACATGAGGACTCGCCTTCCCATAAACAAACAGGGACGCCAACGCCGCTATCGCGGAAATAGTGCATTTTTAGAAGTGCCCTTAAACCGAACTCAGACTACAACGAATAAGTCACCCCAAATTCCAGTCGGCGACCAAGGGCGTGAAAGGCGTTTAAAAATTCCCGGTTTTCTCCAAAGCGAGTGTAAATATCAGAAGAAGTGAGGTTACTGCCAGTAACAAATAGATAAACATCGTCACTCAGCTGATAACGCAGCTTGGCATTGACTGTGGTTCGGGCGCTTAAAAAAGTGTTTCGGAAAGAGGATTGTGCCCTGTTAAAAAAGGCATCGCCATCCAGTGCGACGAGTATTTCATCGCTGTGGTTCGCTGACACCACAAAATCTAACTGACTGCCAGAATAAAACAGTGAAAAGTTGTGTATTTGCGGCGCCTGGTTTGGCAATCGGGTGACGATAGAGTCTGGCAGGTTAAGTGTTGCATTGCTCCATAAGCTATTTATGGAAAAACCAAAATTTTTCCAGGGATGGGGGAGAGTATTCAGTTCCAGGGAGGCAGATACTTCCAGACCCTTGATGGACGAAGAAGAAGCGTTGCGGAATTCGTTGACAATAAAAGAACTATCAAGGTTGTTCAATTGCTGTGGTTCCGTTGTTTGTACCTGGTATATATCATCAGCGATATTTTTTTGGAAAACTGTGGTACTAAAAGCCAGACCGGATGTTGACAGATAATACTCATAAGAAAGGTCGATATTTTTTGACAATCGAGGTTTCAAATCCGGGTTGGCTCGACTAATGGTTCCTGCCTGCCGGTCAATTTGTTCAAACACTGGCGCCAGCTGACGAAGTTGGGGGCGCCCGAGAGTGTGGCTGTAACTGAGTTTTATTTGGCTGTTGTCCGAAAACCGATAATTGGCGATAAATGACGGCAGCGCATTGGTATAGGTGTTGTTGGCCTCAGAAGGGATAAATTGATTGATATTTTGATTCAGCCGTTCACCAAAACCACTGGTACTGGTGTGTTCTATGCGCAAGCCTGCATAGGCAGATAATGACTTCCGTTGAAAGCGTGTAACCAGATAGCCGGCGAATATTGATTCATCTACGTTAAAGTCAGAATCATTGTTGTCAGATTCGGAAAAAGTGAAGATATTTCTGTCATCCAGAAATGGCGCCAGGTTGTTGTTGCGTTGCTGGAAATCCACAAACAAGGGGTTGCCTCCCAAGCCTGAAAGTCCTGAAAAACTGTCTCCGGGCGGGTTTGCTGCCAGAACTTGCGCCAAAGTGAATTCACCAGGATTTAAAGGGTTTCGGACAATAGCATTGTTGTCAAAATTCCGCCTGGTTTGTCGATAACCGATACCGCTTTTAAAACCCCACCCAGAATTGCTGTAGTTGGAACTGTAAGAAAGCTGAGTGTCCCAAACAGCTTCATTCAGGATAACGCTGCTAATTTCATCTTTGTCCAGAAAATAGTTATTTGGATCGCTTAGGCGTTGAGGGTTTTCTGGGACGATGCTAAAAAGAGACTCGCTATTGTCATACAGAAAAGAAGCGTCTTCGCCACTCAATCGGTACAGCGTAAAAATATCCTGCTGCCGTTGGCGCGCCCAGGAATAGCCGGTTTTAAAATCAATATTTTCCGTTTCATTGATACTCAATTGATAACCACCGGCGAATGAGTACAGCCGTGAACGATTGGAAAATTGTCCTCCTTCCGAAAAAATATTTGCCGCCCTGCCTGTGCGAATACCACTCTGTTCCGTTTGTTGCTCAATACGTTGAAATGCCCGGGTATCCGATTTTGCGTGCAGGACCTGTTCATCAATGGTGCTGAAAGTGGCAGTGCCCCAAGTGTAAGAATTGCTTGACCTTCGGTCGATCTTCAGGGTGCCACCAAAGCGGTTTGTGTTATTGGCATCCAGTTGCAACCTGTGCTGGAAGGGCACTGGAATACGGTTTCCGGAAAAGTCATCAAAACCGGTGAAGTTGCCGTCATTATCGAAAAATACCACCGATCTGGGTATAAATTGTGGGCGATAAAAATAGCGCTTATTGTAGAAAGCCGATACAGCCAAGCCAATGTTGCCGCTCACTGGGCGGGCATACACTGCTTCCAGATTAAAGGGTTGTTCTTCATCCTGAAAACCGCTGCCCAGTTCTTCGCTGCTGATGGAGGAAGTGAGTGTGAATAAAGGCTGCTCATAATCCAGCCCACTGCGGGTAACCAGATTGATTTGCCCGCCTATGCTGTCAGCATTCAGGTCTGCGGTAAAATTTTTATGCACTTCAACCCGGCTGGCCATATTAATGGGCAGCCAATCCAGATACTGTGCCCGCCCCGCTTCATTGGTATTTGCCAGTGCCAGGCCATCCAAATAAACATTGTTCAGTTGTGGATTGATGCCTCTGATGGAGGCAAAGCGTTGTTCGTTGGTAAAGTTTTCCGGCAGTGCGATGGCGGGTAATAGATAAAAACCACTTTGTGAAGACAGCAGTTCGGCGATATTGGCGGCGGAATACGTGCTGATTTCGCTTTCAACAATACTGTCAGCAATGTAATGGCTTTGCCATTTCAAATCTTGTGTACGGCGGTAAGCGTACCGTGTACCCACGATCAGAACTTCTTCCAGTGGCTTGTTGCCGTCAGCATCTTCACTAATGGCCAACACTGTATCAATGGTTTGTGTTCGCCGCTGTTTTGGCAAGCGCAAAATAATCACCCGATTGTGATTGATATAAGCTTCAACCGGTACTCCGGCGAATAGCAGCTGCAAAGCCTGTTCAGGACAATAATCACCAACTACCCTGGTCGTCACTACCTGATCAATGACAGCATGGGGGTAAATCAGTTGCAGATTGGCCTGTTCGGAGAGCTGCCGCAAGGCATCTTCAGCGCTGGCGCTGTGAATATTGAAGGATATCTGGTCTTTTTTCGGACACTCTGCAAGCAGTGGCTCACTTAAGAAAGCAAGCCCAATGCTGGCTGCTATGAGAAGATGAGGCTGTGCCAAGTGTCGATTCTCCAAAACCGGTGAGGAGACCGGCAATTATCGCTCTTGCCATGTACAGAATGCAAAAATATCTTAAAAACTGAAAGTTACAGATAGATGGTGGCAAAAAAATTACGGGTTTCCCCTGGCTGGGCAATCTAGAGTTACATAATACTTGCAATGCCAAATTTAGACCGAAAGGCGTAGATTGAGTTGAGTGATAAAGACCCAAAACGATTGGATACGCTGAACGTATACCTTGAGAACAAACCCATTCTGCAAAGGTATGTTGAACAGATACTCAATACGCAGGAAGGCTCTGAAGATTTGCTTCAGGAAACCTATATGCGAGTCTCAAAAGCAGAGCAAACCGGTAAAATCAACCATATTCGTGCCTATATGTTTACAACGGCAAAAAACTTGGCCTTGCAGCTATTGCGCCGAACGCCGAATAGCAAGGTAGATAGTCTGGATGCTGACGGTACTGAAATTGCCGATGCCGCTCCAAACCCGGAAGATGTGGTGAATGAACAAAGAAATAAAGATTTTCTGATGGCTGTTTTGCGTGATTTGCCTGAAAAAACCAGAAAAGTGGCTGAAATGCGTTTATTTTCAGAGATGTCGTTTAAGGAGATATCCGGCTCCATGGGGATGTCTTTGAGCTCAGTTGAGAAGCATATGGCCTTTGCAGTACTTGCCTGTAAAGATAAGGCGAAAAATGCCAGGAACACTACCGATAAAGTCGAGAAAGCAGGTTAAGGGTTAACCGATGACACACGAATTTGACAAGTCGAACTACACCACCACAGACAAAGAAGCCAGCCTGTGGTTGATAAAGCTGGAAGGTGGAAACCTGTCAGACGGCGAACACCAGGAGTTTTTAGACTGGTTGGCAGCCAGGCCTGAACACGCAGAGGCATTCGAAGCAGTGGCAGAGAGCATGAAGCTGCTGGGTAAACTGGCCAGTGCAGAGCTGTCCAGTGCAGAGCTGTCCAATACAAAAAAATCGGCACATTTGACTGCATCGCCTGTGGCAACAAAACCGAAAAAAACGCCCTGGAAACTATCAAATTTGTTTCATAACCCGGTTGGATATGCGCTGGCTGGGTTTCTTGTTATTGGTTTATTGGTTGCTTATCAATTCACCGGGGAAACTGAAATCACACAACTGGCCTACAGCACAAAAATTGGTGAACAACGCCAGGTTGCCCTCGAAGACGGCTCTCAAATACTCATTAACACGGCATCCACGGTGACTGTGGATTTTCAGGACAATCAACGTCGAATTGAACTGCAACAGGGCGAAGCCTATTTTATGGTTGAGAAGCAACCAGACCGACCATTCACCGTATTTACCCCTCAGTTTAAAGTCACAGCCATCGGTACAGCGTTTAATGTACGTTTGGACGGCAGTCATCAAGTCATTGTCACTGAAGGAACGGTGCAGGTTGCTCAACACCAAAGTGAAAATAACAAAACCATTTTGTTAACCGCCGGAGAGTCTGCGGGCATGGGGCTGGTCCCGGAAAAAAATGCAGCTGTCAATCCAGACGTGGAACTGGCCTGGCATAAAGGCATACTTAATTTCCATCGCAAAACTCTCCAGCAAGCGGTTACCGAATTTGGCCGCTACTCCAATGTTCACTTCTATGTGATGGACCCACAGTTGCAGCAAACCATGATCGGCGGCAGCTTTAAAATTGGTGACACACAAGCGTTTATGAGCGCGTTAAGTGAATCACTAGGGGTGACTTTTAAGCGGGTTGGTGACAAACGGATAGATATCATCCACGCCAGTGAAAAAGAGTAAAAAGCCATTCGTTGTTATCAGTAGTTCGCCCCCCCCGCGACAAATTTTTGATTTGGGCAGCCGTAAGGCTGAGGCGCAAGCCGTACAACGCGGGAATCCAGAAACCACAGTATTGCAAAGTTTTGGTGACACATTCCATATGGATCCCCGCCTGCGCGCACTGCTGTCCGGGATAACCACCCAAGCTGTCATTGCGAGCGCAGCGCGGCAATCCAGTATCTTTAACTCACTGACTTAAAAGCAAAGTCGCTGGATCGCCACGCTGCGCTCGCGATGACGATTTATTAAGTTTGGATGCCACCTGTTTGGCTGAAGGCCTTACTTGGCATGGCTTGTCGACAAAGGCTTTAATTTATCCCGGACAGCCGTGCGCCTGCGCGGGTATGACGCTTCTTTTGGCGTTATTGTCAGTAAATAATTTTTCAAAACCGTAGAAAAATGTTGGCTTTTTATTGAAAAAAATCAAGCGCAATTGCCCTGCCATGTGTAGCCCTTACGGTGCCAGCGGCTGAAAAGTGGCCCCTGCATAATCTGTCGGATTCACATTTTCAAAGCGCGAAACCTCACGGCCCTTGGCGGTAAGCCGGGTAACCTCCACCGTTACCGGCGCCATGCTTGCCAGACCAAAGTGCAGCGGCCCGTTGCTTTGGGAGCAGTAACCACTGCCGGTGTCCAACATGCGGGTGGCCAGCAGTTTGCCGCTGGCGTTATCGTACAGGCGCACTTCGGTGCCGGGCATGGCCTTCACACCCAGGTCTATTTGCAGCGAACGCTGAGCCTGCTCCGGGGGCAAGTCGTTGCGATACAGTTGATGGGAGCCCCGCTTGTGATTGCTGGCCAGAGCCAGGTCCAGGTCGCCATCACCATCGTAGTCTGCCCAGCGGGTGCCGTGGTCTGCGTCGCGGCGGCGAATCAGTGTGTTTTTGTCGGTGGGCAGTACGTCCACAAAACCCTCGCCGGTATTGCGATACAGGTAGTCCTGCTCGGCAAACACCCCGCTGAGGTAGGCGTTGACGTAGAGGTCGATGCGGCCATCGTTGTCAAAGTCGCCCCAATCCACACCCACGCCGTGAAAATTGCCATCCAGCCCCTGGCTGGCGGCCACCTCCACAAACTGGCCACGGCCTTCATTGCGGTACAACAAATTGTTGGCGTAGGTGGCGACAAACAAATCCAGGTCGCCATCGTTGTCGTAATCCGCCACCCCAACACCGGTGCTGCCCACATTTAACGGGCGGCGCGGGCGGTCCATGTTCAGTGAGGCGGCAATATCGGTAAACTGGCCGTTGTCGTTGCGGTAAAACCCATCCCGGTCGCCGCTCTGATTGGCGAGGAATAGGTCCAGGTCGCCGTCCATGTCCATATCAAACCACACCGCTCCCACACTGCGGCGTGGGTCCAGCAGGCCAGCCTGCTTGCTGACATCGGTAAATTTGCCGCCATCGTTGCGGTACAGGCGGTTGGCGCGGTCCCGCATGCAGATGTAAATATCCAGGTCGCCGTCGTTGTCGTAATCCACCCAACTGCTCTGGCGAGTGGTGCCGATCAAGTCCAGGCCTACCTCGGCGGCTACGTCGGTAAAGGATTCGCCGTCGCCATTGTTGTGGTAAAGCCGGTTGCGGGTTTGAGTGTCGCGGCCATAGCCCAGGTACAGGTCAAGGTGGCCGTCTTGATTGTAGTCCCCCCAGGCCAGGACTCTGGCGTCATCCACATTGCGGTGCCAGCCCACCTGTTCGGCCACATCGGTAAACTCACCACCGTTGTTTTGATAGAGGCGATTGGGGCGGTTTTTGAAGGTCACCGCCAAATCAAGATCGCCGTCATTGTCGTAATCCGCCCAGGCCACAGACTGGGCACCGGGGGCGGCAAAAAGTGCCGCCTGCACCGGCTCAAAGGACGGGCTTGTTGCATCGGCATAAGCCAAACCAACGGCACTGGCGGTCATAAGGACCGCCGCTATACGAGTGTTCAGCTGGCCCATTTACTCCACCCCCACCGTTTCGGCGCCCGGCCTGCGGGTGTCTGAATAGCCAAAAAACAGGCCATCGCGATACACGATGCTTTGCAGGCTGCCCATGGTTTTACTGGCTTTCACCGGGTGGCCCATGGATTTCAGTTTTTCGATGCTATCCGGGCTGATGCCCGGCTCAAGATTGAGGGCGTCCGGGGACCACTGATGGTGAATACGGGGGGCGTGGGTGGCGTCTGCCAGGTTCATATCGAAGGCCAGCACGTTGAGAATAAGCTGCATCACCGTGGAAATAATTTTGCTACCGCCGGGGCTGCCAGTGAGCAACAGCGGTTTGCCATCACGCATCACAATGGCCGGGGTCATGGAACTCACCGGACGACGGCCCGGGCGAATCAGGTTGTCTTCGCTGCCTTTCAAGCCAAAGGCGTCGGGGATATCCGGGCTCAGGGTAAAGTTGCCCATATTGTTGTTCATAATGATGCCGGTACCCTCGGCCACCACCCCGGAGCCAAACGAGAACATCAGCGTGTAGGTGTTGGAAACCGCGTTGCCTTGGCTGTCCATCACCGAGTAATGAGTGGTTTCGTCGCTTTCGTAGGAGGCCCGTTTTTTTGGAAATGAGCGCCCCGGGGCAATATCACTGGCCGGGTGTGCCTTATCCAGAGAGATGGTTTTCGCGAGGTTTGCGGCGTAGGCCTTGCTGGTGAGAATGTCGGTGGGGATATCCACATAATCCGGATCACCCAGGTATTTGCTGCGGTCTGCATAGGCCAGCTTCATGGCCTCCGCCATAACATGATAGGCAGCGGCGCTGTTTTGGCCCATGGCTTTTAAGTCAAAGTTTTCCAGGATATTGAGCATCTGCACCACATGGGTACCGCCGGAGCTGGGTGCGGGCATGGCGTGCACAGTGGCATCGCCAAAGGTGCCGGTGACCGGTTTGCGTTCCGCCACCTTGTAGTTGGCCAGGTCGTCCATGGTAATCAAGCCGTTGTTGGCGGCCATATCCGCCACCATGCGTTTACCGATTGCGCCCTTGTAAAATGCTTTTGCCCCCTGTTTGGCGAGTTGTTCCAGCGACCAGCCCAAATCTTTCTGGCGCAGAACGTCCCCGGCCTGGTAGCCGCTGCCATCGGCTTTGATAAAGATTTTTCGGGTGGAAGGGTGTTTGGACATCACCTCGTGTTTGGTGCGCAAAATACTGGCCAGATCATCCGTGACCACAAAACCCTGTTTGGCCAGTTTGATGGCGGGTGCGGCCACCTGTTTCCAGCTCATGGTGCCGTATTTTTTCAGCACCCAGTCAAAGCCCGCTACGGTGCCCGGCACCGCTGAGGAGCGATGGCTGAAATGGTAGTCCTGGCGGGAGGCTTTGACTTTGTTGCCGTTTTTGTCAATCTCGAAAAACATATCCGAGAATGCCGCCGCCGGAGCGGTTTCCCGGTAATCCAACGCAAAGGTGCGGTTTTCTTCGGCCATATGTACCAGCATAAAACCACCGCCACCGAGGTTGCCCGCACGGGGCAGAGTAACCGCCAGCGCCAGGCCAACCGCCACCGCCGCATCAATGGCATTGCCGCCATCGCGCAGTATTTGCGCGCCCACCCGACTGGCCAGGCTGTTCTGGCTGGACACCATGCCGCCGCGCCCGATCACCGGGTGGTGGCGGGTGCTGTAGTCCACAATCGCGGGTTGGTGTTTGGGCTCAGCGAAAACCAACGATGGCAAAGCCAGCAGCAACGACAATGACGTGACGATTAAGCGTTTTAACAGCATTTTTCAGTCCCCTGTTTTGAAACGGATTTCAGCCCACCAACAACCTGGGCACCAGTACATAAGCCAACAGGCTGATTACCACAATGCCCGCTATATTTATCCACACCCCGGCCCTGGCCATTTGCGGGATGGTGACTCTGTCTGTAGCAAACACAATGGCGTTGGGGGCGGTGGCCACCGGCAACATAAAGGCGCAACTGGCCGCCAGCGCCATGGGCGCAGCCAGCAGCATGGGGTCGAGCCCGGCAACAGCGGCGATACTGCCCATCACTGGCAGCAGAGTGGCGGTGGTGGCGGTATTACTGGTGAGTTCGGTAAGAAAAATCACCAGGGTCACCAGGGCAAAAACCAGAATCAGCATATGGAAGGTAGTGAGCGCCGCCAGTGCGTCACCCAGCCACTGGGCCAGGCCGCTGTCGCTCACCATATTGGCCAGGCTGAGGCCACCGCCAAACAGCAACAACACTCCCCAGGGGATCTGGGCGGCGGTGTTCCAGTCCAGCAGGCGAGAGTCTTTTTCGTGAACGCAGCCGGAGGGCACCATAAATAGAGCGATGGCACCAGTTACCGCAATAATTACATCACTCAGGCCACCCAGCCCCGGCAGTTTTTGCAACAACGGGCGGATTACCCAGGCCAGAGCGACACACAAAAAGACCATCGCTGTACGCTTTTCCGGCACAGACAGCTTGCCCATTGCGGCGAGCTCATCGCGCACCACGTTGCCCACGTTGTCGTTGGGCTGCACCTGAAACGTAAACGCCACCCGAGTCAGCAGCCACCAGGCCAGCGGCACCAGTACCAATACCACCGGCACCCCCAACAGCATCCACTGCAGGAAGCCAATTTCCACGTTGTAGGTTTCCGACATATAGGCGGCCACCATCGCGTTGGGAGGCGTACCCACCAACGTGCCCAAACCGCCGATGCTGGCGGAGTAAGCGATACCCAGAATCAGGCAGATGGTGAAGTTGTCTTGTTTTTTATCACCGCCAGCCAGCACCGCCGCCATGGACAGGGCAATGGGGATCATCATAATTGTGGTGGCGGTGTTGCTGATCCACATGGACAGAAACGCACTGATGGCCATAAAGCCGCCGATAATGGCGTAGGGGTGATTGCCCACCTGACGCAATATGGTCAGCGCCAGCCGACGGTGCAGGTTCCAGCGCTGCAACGCCGTGGCGATAATAAAGCCCCCCATCAGCAGGTAAATCACCGGATGGGCATAGGGCGCAGTGGCCCCTTTCAGATTGATCAACCCCAACATGGGGAACAGCACAATGGGCAGTAGCGATGTCATGGGCACCGGAATCGCCTCGGTCGCCCACCAGCAGGCCATCAACAGGCCAACCCCGGCGGTTACCCAGGCGCTGTGGCTCATGCCCTCCGGCGGCGGGGTCAGCAAGGTCAGTAGCAACAGAGCCAAACCCAAAATAAAACCCACTGTTCGCGCCATTTCCCCACCCTTTGTTTGTTATTGCTTATACTGACGTAACCATCAACTCTATCGTTGAAATGGCCGAACTGCACTTCAATTTGTATGCGTTACTATAGGCTTGCCCTATACCTGTTTTTGAGGAAGATACCATGACCGCCACCCGCCCCTACCTGAACCAGCGCCCGCAATTGGGCGACCGGGTGTATATCGACCCGGCCAGCACCGTGATTGGCGATGTGGTGCTCGGCGACGATTGCTCCGTATGGCCCGCCGCCGTGATTCGCGGCGATATGCACCGCATTCGCATTGGCCAGCGTTGCAGCATCCAGGACGGCGCGGTACTCCACATCACCCACGCCAGCGACTTCAACCCGGACGGCTGGCCACTGACCATCGGCAGCGACGTGACCGTGGGCCACCAGGCGGTACTGCACGGCTGCACCGTGGGCAGCCGGGTGCTGATTGGCGTGGGCGCGATTGTAATGGACGGCGCCGTGGTACCGGACGAAACCATCGTTGGCGCCGGCTGTATGGTGCCGCCGGGCAAGCAGCTGGAAAGCGGTTACGTGTATGTGGGCAACCCGGTGAAACAGTTGCGCCCGCTAACGGACGCGGAGCGGCAATTTTTTACCTATACCGCTGGCAACTATGTCAAACTGAAAGACGAGTACTTAACCGCCTGAGACGACAACCCCAATGTTCAAGGAGGGTGACTATTCAACATGCCCTGTAGCTGTTCAGATTGCGTGTCAAAACATGCAGGGCAAGGCGAAAATTGCTGAGTTTACACCTGTAAATGATCAATTTTTAACACCGCCATGCGTGTTTTGACGCGTGAGCTGAATAGTTACCAAGGAGGAACCATGAAAGCCCTACACGCTCTGATACTCTGCACCACCCTGGCTCTGCCGATAACCACTGTGGATGCGGCACCGAAAAAGGCCTCTGCGGAACAGTGCCGCAAATGGCAACAACAACTGGATAAAGTCAACGCCGAGCTGCGCGCCGGCTACAAAACCGAACGCGGCAATAAATTGCGTAAACGCCGTCTGGCCCTGCAAACCAAACTGCGCCGTCGCTGCCGCAAATAGAAACGAGGAATCCTGTAATGAATATCCTGCAATCCGCTGCCGCCGCCCTGCTGCTGGCTGTCAGCTCTTTCAGCAACGCCGACTGGCAGCTGAATAACGAACTCTCCGATATCAGCCTGGTCACCACCAAAGCCACCCATGTGGCCGAAGTGCACCACTTTAAACAGCTCTCCGGCGCCGCCGGCAAGCAAGGTGCGTCGGTAACCATCGACCTGAACAGCATCCACACCAATATCGACATTCGCGATCAGCGCATGCGCGAGATGCTGTTTGACACCGCCAAATTCCCCAACGCCACTTTTACCGCCAGCGTTGATCTCACCGCCCTGGAAAACCTGAAAGCCGGTGAACAGACAACCCGCAATCTGAGCGGCACCCTCAACCTGCACGGGCAGAGCCAAAAGCTGGATTTGGGCGCTGTGACCGTCACCCGCCTGGCCGACAATCGCCTGCAAGTAGCCAACTTGCGGCCAGTGTTGATAAACGCCGCATCCTTTAATTTGGTAGCCGGTGTGGAGAAACTGCGTACCGTAGCGGGCCTGCCCAGCATCAGCAATGCGGTGCCAGTGAACTTCAGGTTGGTATTTGAGAAATAACCGTCACCCTGAGCCCTGCGAAGGGTCTCACGCTCACCGAAATACAGAGACCCTTCGCTGGCGGCCTGTAAGCGCACAGCGCGCCCTGTCACCTGCGCCCTGTCACCTGTAGCCTGTCACCTTTCTTTTAGCCACCCAACATCAGGTTGATGGACAGGTTGTCTGTTAAGCAGGGCCAGCGAATCAACTCCCGGTCCATATTCCGCTGGCGGCAGCGATTCACAAAGCTGGTCAGTGGCGGGCTGTCCCTGTGCTGCAACTCATTCACGGCCCCTTCCACCGCGTTATCCAGCTGATTGGCAAATTCCTCGCCAATCAGGTGATGCACAATCAGGTTAGAGCGGGTCATATCCATGGGCACCAGAGGTGCGCCCAGGTGGGTCATGTAACGGTCGTTGACTTCTTCAATCAGGCGGTGGGACAGGTAGGCCTCATCCATCAGCGCCAACAGGCTGTTTTGCTCCGCCAGCCATTGCTCCATAACCCCTGGGGGTGACAGAAAAAATTCGCAGGCAACGCGAATCACCGGCTCTACGGAAGGCTCAATCCCCGCTTTGCGGGCAATATCGGAGACGGCCTCAATAAACTCCGGTACGTGTTCGATATAGCGAATCACAAAATTCAACAGTGCGGGAACCGAGTTTTTTACCGGCAACTGGATACTGTGGTGCAGACCGTCGATGCGCCCCTGCAAAAACTGCGACAGTTGCCCGGTTTGTTCTTCGTGCTGCCTGGCGGCGCTAATCGCCTGGCGCAATAAATCGACGTTCATACAGTTAAGCTAGACAATTATTGGCAAGAAAACCAAGGCAATTGCCCACTTAACGTGACCCTGCCCTGTTGTGAAGGTCGACATTATTTAGTGGCGAAAGCAAAAATTTTGTGCAGGTGGTTATACAAGGCCGTCATCGCGAGCGAAGCGCGGCGATCTTTATCTACCGCGTGCCATTATCAAGAGATTGCCGCGTCGCTGCGGTTGGTTCGCACCATCCTTGGTGCCCAACCCTACGGGCCGCTTATTGCGCCCAAATCGACTTTCCTGCCGATTTGTCTCGCAATGACAGAGGGATTACCAACCCCGCTGTGACAGCTGCCAAAAAGCCAACCCCATCAACAAACTGCGCGCAGCCATAAACAGGCAAAACGCCAGCCACAAACCACTGTTGCCCCAGGGCAGTGCCAGCCACCAGCAAAGCAGAAAAACCAACAGTGCGGCAAACATGGTATCGCGCATCTGCCGGGTGCGCCCCGCCCCCAGCAAAATACCATCCAGGGTGTAGCAGACCGTAGCCAGTAGTGGCACCGCCACCAACCAACCGTAATAATCCGTCACCAACCGGGCGATATGGGGCAAATTCGTGAAGGTGCTGACAATGGCCTCGCGGAACAGCCAATACAGCAAGCTGGCAGCGGCGGCAATGGCCGCGCCCCACAACCCGCAGGCGCGGCTGATGGCATAAAAGCGCTTGATTCTGCCACCACCAATAGCGTGGCCAGACAGGGATTCTGCGGCGTGGGCAAAGCCATCCAGCCCGTAAGACACCAGCAACACCAGCTGAAGCAGCACCGCATTGGCGGCGACAATATCGTCGCCCAGGCGCGCACCCTGAGCGGTAAAGAAGGTAAACACAAACACGATACTGGCGGTGCGCAGAAACAGATCGCGGTTCACGGCCAGCAACTGTCCATAACCTGCCAGTTGCAGCAGTTGGCGCGGCGCCACATAACCACCCAGAGATTGCAGCTCGCGGCGCACCATCCACAGCGCCACCCCCAATCCCAGATACTCCGCCAGCAATGAGGCCCAGGCAGCACCGGCACTGTTCATCTCCAGGCCGACAATCAGCACAACATCGAGGCCAATGTTGGCGGCGTTGGTGGCCACCATAATCACCAGCGTCTGACGTGCCCGTTGCAAACCCAGCAACCAGCCCACAGCGGCGTAACTGCACAGGGTTGCTGGCGCTGCCCAAATGCGAATCTGGCAATATTCCAGGGCGATGCCATAAATGCCCTCCCCCGGCCCCAGCAGCCACAGCACCAGCTGCAACAGCGGCCCCTGAAGGGCAACCAGCAGCACTCCCAACACCAGGGCCAGTAACAGCGATTGCCACAGCAGCTCGCGGCAACTCTGGCTGCGAGCCCGGCGATCACCCTGCCCCCAGGCCCGCGCCACCAGCCCGGTCGTGCCCATACGCAGGAAGGAGAGCAACCATAAAATCAGAGTCAGCGCACTGGCCCCCACCGCCACTGCACTGAGATAACGGGCGCTGTCCAGGTGGCCGAGAATGGCGGTATCGACAATGCCCAACAGCGGCCCACTGGCCCCGGCGATAATCATCGGCCAGGCAATGGAGAGAACCTTGCGGTGTAAACGGGAGTGGATCATGGACGGCAGGCCGAGCAAAAACGGCGAATTATAGCTTACGCCGTCATTGTGAGGAATGCAGCGACCTTGAGCAGCGTGGCAGAGGGCTTTGCAAATAAGGTGGCAACCGGGTGGAGATTGCTTCGCTTTGCTCGCAATGACAGGCTTGAGGCAAAAACTGGTTGACTTACATACCTGGTTTTTTTGATACTCGACCACTGTTTGTGTTGCGTACCTTCACAGGCTACTTATAAAAAGAAACAATAAAGCAGTAACAAGAACAAAAAGTTTAATCTGAATCCGTGGCTCCAGAGTGGATGCAGAGCGTAAGATATTGGTTTCACAGTGGAATTAAAAAATCTTAGCTTCACCCATCGGTTAAGTGGGCATTTTTTAAACCGCTGTGGAATCAAGAGCTTGTGCTATGTACCGCTCTGGAGCCACGGATTCAGATTTAAGTTCTTATACGGTTCTACAACAGGAGAACGGGTAATGTTCGCACGAGCTAAACAGCTATCAGTGCTGTTGCTGGGCTGTGCGTGTCTTTGGGGGGGTACTGCCCTTGCCGCAGACAGCGCAGGTCGATCGGCTGAGAATATGCCGGTTGGCGTCACCCCGGTGAGCCAGACGGTTTACGACATCCACATGCTGATGTTCTGGATTTGCGTCGGAATCGGGGTGCTCACCTTTGGCGCACTGATTTTCAGCCTGATTGCATATCGCAAATCCAAGGGCGCAGTGGCCGCCAATTTCCACGAAAGCACCAAAGTGGAAATCGCCTGGACGGTTATCCCGTTTATCATTCTTATTGTTATGGCATGGCCAGCCACCACCGCGCTGATTGAGGTTTACGACAGCGATGAGGCGGAGCTGGATATCAAGATTACCGGCATGCAATGGCGCTGGCGCTACGATTATGTGGGCGAAGGCGTGGGCTTTATCAGCAATCTGTCTACCCCTCGCGACCAAATCGATAACAAGGCCGCCAAAACCGCCAACTACCTGCAGGAAGTGGACGAACCCCTGGTTGTACCAGTGGGCAAAAAGATTCGCTTTCTGGTCACTGCCTCTGACGTTATCCACTCCTGGTGGGTGCCGGACCTGGCAGTAAAACGGGATGCCATTCCCGGCTTTACCCACGAAAGCTGGGCGCTGATTGAGCAGCCGGGCACTTACCGGGGCTTCTGCGCCGAACTGTGCGGTAAAGACCACGCCTTTATGCCCATTGTGGTGGAAGCGGTTAGCGAGCCGGAATACAACGACTGGCTGGCCCAGAAGAAAAAAGAGGCCGCTGAAATTCGCGCCCTGACCAGCAAGGTATTTACCCTGGATGAGCTGATGGAGCGCGGCAAAGACGTGTACAGCACCAACTGCGCCGCCTGCCACCTGGAAAACGGCGAAGGGGTTCAAGGGGCCTTCCCTGCACTGAAAGGCAGTGTAATGGCCACCACCGCCGAGGGCTTGACCGACCATATCGATATTGTTGTCAACGGCAAGTCCGGCACCGCCATGCAAGCCTTTGGCGCCAACCTGTCTGATGTGGACCTGGCTGCGGTCCTGACCTACGAACGCAACGCCTGGGGCAACGACACCGGTGATGCGGTGCAACCCATCGATGTGTACAACTTCAAGAACGGCGAATAGGAGACAAGATCATGGCACATGGTCCCGCTAAAGGTATTCGCCGCTGGCTGTATACCACCAACCACAAAGATATCGGCTCCCTCTACCTCTGGTTCAGTTTTGCCATGTTTATCCTGGGCGGCGCGTTCGCCATGGTTATTCGTGCGGAATTGTTCCAACCGGGTATGCAATTGGTGGAGCCGGAGTTTTTCAACCAGATGACCACCATGCATGGCCTGGTGATGGTGTTCGGCGCCATCATGCCCGCTTTTGTGGGGCTGGCCAACTGGATGATTCCAATGATGATCGGCGCGCCGGATATGGCGTTGCCCCGTATGAACAACCTGTCGTTCTGGCTGCTGCCACCGGCGTTTATCATGCTGGCGGCCACCCTGTTTACCGAGGGCGGCGCACCGCAAGCGGGCTGGACGTTCTACGCACCGCTATCCACTACCTACGCCAACCCCCTGACCGCAACCATCTTTATCTTTGCGGTGCACACCATGGGGGCGTCGTCGATAATGGGCTCCATCAACATTATCGCCACCATCCTCAATATGCGCGCACCGGGCATGAGCTACATGAAAATGCCCCTGTTCGTATGGACCTGGCTGATCACCGCCTTCCTGTTGGTGGCCGTAATGCCGGTACTGGCGGGCGCGGTGACCATGATGCTGATGGACATTCACGGCGGCACCAGCTTCTTTGATGCTGCCGGCGGCGGTGACCCGGTACTGTTCCAGCACGTGTTCTGGTTCTTCGGCCACCCAGAGGTGTACATCATCATCTTGCCGGCGTTTGGGGTGATCTCGCAGATTATTCCCACCTTCTCGCGCAAGCCGCTGTTTGGCTACTCCTCCATGGTGTACGCCACCGCGTCCATCGCCCTGCTGTCGTTTATTGTCTGGGCCCACCATATGTTTACTGTCGGTATGCCACTGGCCGGTGAGCTGTTCTTTATGTACGCCACCATGCTGATTGCGGTGCCCACCGGGGTGAAGGTGTTTAACTGGATCGCCACCATGTTCAAGGGCTCCATCAGCTTTGAAACGCCCATGTTGTTCTCCCTGGCGTTCCTGGTGCTGTTCACCATCGGCGGCTTTACCGGGGTGATGCTGTCCATCGCTCCGGCGGACTTCCAGTACCACGACAGCTACTTTGTGGTGGCTCACTTCCACTACGTGATGGTGGCCGGTGCGGTGTTCAGCATGTCGGCGGCGGTGTACTACTGGCTGCCCAAATGGACTGGCCGCATGTACAGCGAACCACTGGCCCAGGTGCATTTCTGGACATCCTTTGTCGGCTTTAACCTGACCTTCTTCCCGCAGCACTTTGTGGGTCTGGCGGGTATGCCGCGGCGCTATTCCGACTACGCCCTGCAGTTTGCCGACTACAACATGATTTCCAGTTGTGGTGCCTTCCTGTACGGGGTATCCCAGATACTGTTCCTGGTGATAATTATCCTCGCCATCAAAGGCGGCAAGAAAACCACCGCCGATAAAACCTGGGAAGGGGCCGAAGGCCTGGAGTGGACGGTACCCTCACCGGCGCCCTACCACACCTTTTCTACCCCACCCACAGTGAAGTAAGCCCCTATGAACCAGGCCGATCAGCCCACTTCAACTGCACCACAGCGCAACGGCAACCGCCGCATTGTGCTGTGGACACTTGCGGTGGTGGTGGGCATGAGCGCGTTCTCGTTTGCCCTGGTGCCGCTCTACGATGTGTTCTGCGATATCACTGGCCTCAACGCCAAAATCGAAGAATCGTCCTACGAAGCAGTACCGGCAGCGGTGGATACCAGCCGCACCGTCAAAGTGCAGTTTCTGGCCACCAACAACGAGAGCATGCCCTGGCAATTCGGCCCCACTCTTGAACAGGTTCGGGTACACCCCGGCGAACAAACCACCATTGAATTCTTTGCCAATAACATCACCGGCAACGATATGGTGGCCCAGGCCGTACCCAGCGTAGTGCCTTTCAAGGCGGTGGATTACTTTCACAAAATGGAATGTTTCTGCTTCGAGCGCCAGCCGCTCAAAGCGGGGGAATCCGCCAAATTGCCGATGGTGTTTACCATCGACCCGGAACTCCCCAAACAGATTCACACCATCACCCTCTCCTATACTCTGTTTGATGTCACCGAAATGGATGCCAAGGCAGCCAGCGGTAGCTTTGAATGGGGCAAGGGGTGAAGATGAACTTCTCGGAGAAACAGAATGTCTAGCGAGATCGTACAAGATAACAACAACGCCGCCAGCCAGGAACATGAATCCTACTACGTGCCGGAATCCAGCCGCCTGCCGCTGCTAACCGCCATCGGCCTGGGGCTGACCCTGTTCGGAGCCTCCCACTGGCTGGTAGGCTCCACCGTATTGGGCTTTACCGGCCAACAGATATTTATTGTCGGCTGCCTGTTCTTTGCCGGTGTGATGGCCACCTGGTGGAGCACCGTAATCAAAGAAAACCTCGCCGGCCTGCCCAGCGACCAGTTAAAGCGCTCCTACGTATGGGGCATGGGCTGGTTTATCTTCTCGGAAGTGATGTTCTTCTTTATCTTCTTCTTTGCCCTGGCCTACGTGCGCATCTACTCCCTGGACTGGCTGGCCGCCGATCCGGAATGGGCAGGCTTTAACGCCGAATGGCCGTTGATGCAGACACCGGATCAGGCAGTGAATGGTGAGGAGGCGAAATTTAAAGGCCCGGACGCAATTATCGACCCCTGGCATCTGCCGCTGCTGAACACCATCATCCTGATTGCTTCCAGCTTTACTGTGCATATCGCCCACAATGCCATCAAAGCGGGCAAGCGCAACGCCTTTAACCTGTGGCTGCTCATTACTGTGATCCTGGGTGGCACCTTCCTGTACTACCAAGCCGTGGAATATGTCGAGGCCTATCAAGACCTGGGGTTAACCTTGGAATCCGGCATCTACGGCACCACCTTCTTTATGCTCACCGGCTTCCACGGCGCCCACGTCACCATGGGCACCATTATGCTGTTGATCCAGCTGCTGCGGTCAGTGTTCGGCAATCACTTCAAGAAAGACGACCACTTCGGTTTTGAAGCAGCTTCCTGGTACTGGCACTTTGTGGACGTGGTTTGGGTGTGCCTGTTTGTGTTTGTTTATATTCTGTAAGTCGCAACCACCGTCATTGCGAGGAGCGAAGCGACGCGGCAATCTCAACCAGGCCTGCGCCAAACTCAGAAGATTGCCGCGTCGCCTTCGGCTCCTCGCAATGACGGAGATTTAAGTTAGTAGCGCCCATGCCAGGGAGCCTGCAAACTCAACTCTCCGGTGTGAACCCCATAGGCAACAGCTACCATCAACAGCCCCGCCAGACCAATGCGAATACCCAGGGCATAGAGCGTGCGCTTGCGCCCCCCAAGGTCTTTAAACAGAAACACCAAACCGCTGGTAAGGCTGGCAACAACACCAATCAGCAACAACACAATAACGACTTTTAACCACATAACTTACACCCCATTATCAGCCGTGCCGGATAGTCTCATTTTCAAACCAATGTTGTCGAATCAAAAGAGCGTCACTCTACACGAAGCTTTGGATATGATGTTCTTTGCCAGACCGTTGGCCGCACGGACAGCGGCCAAAGAGCGTACATGGATGTATTCACAGCGGGTCTGGCAAAGAACATCATGCCCAATGCGCCCCACACCATAATGAACCGCCACTTCGCCCCCAATACCAAAATCCTGCTACTGGCCGCCCTGTTGCTGCCGGTACTGCTGTACCTGGGCAACTGGCAATTGGGCCGCGCCAACGAAAAGCGCCAGATTTTGGCGCAACTGGAAACTCGCAGCGCCCTGCCACCAGTTCCGCTTGAACAGCTACTGGGGGAACCTGAAACCCGTTATCGGCAGGCTCAAACGAGCGGCAGTTTTGACAATCGCCACAGCTTTCTGCTGGATAATCGGGTAAGAGATTCGCGCCCCGGTTATGAAGTGATCACCCCGTTTTACACAAACAGCGGGCACTGGATATTGGTGAATCGGGGCTGGATTTCTGCACCCCGCATGAGAAGTGAACTGCCAGATATACCCAGAACGGAAGGTGAGGTGTCGATACGCGGCACTATTTACAGCCCCCTTGAGAAAACCCCGGATCACTATAGCCTCCGCACAGAGTGGCCCAAGGTTATCCAGAATATTCACTTTGCCAACATGTCCGATAATTTGAATCACCCGCTACCAGAAATAACCCTGCGCCTCGACAATGTCCAACCCGGCGCCTTGCGCACTGGCTGGTCTGCCATTAACGTACAACCCGAAAAGCACACCGCCTACGCAGTGCAATGGTTTGCCATGGCGCTGGCGCTGCTGATACTGACCACCCTTTTCTGTTTCCCGAAAAAGCGATCCACCGATGACTGACACAGCACCTGACAAACCCAATCGCAAGGCTATTATTCAAGGCTCATTAGTCATCGGCCTGCCCCTGTTGGCGATGGCCGCCGCCTACCTGTTCTTCCCGGCTAACTCCCAGCAAAAAGACGACTTGCTGAGCTGGTTGGGCACCACCAACCACGGCACCTTGATAGAACCCAGGAAAACCATCACAGGAGAAGTGTTTACCACCACCACTGGCAAACCCTGGCAGGTGGGGGGAAACAGCAAATGGAAACTGCTGGTGGCCAGTAACGGCGCTTGCGACGAACCCTGCCAACAGGCCCTGTACCTGACCCGGCAGATTCACAGCCTGATCCCCAAGCGCAAAAATCGCCTGGAGCGGGCCTACATCAGCGACCAACCCGCCAGCGACTCCCTGCTGCAACTGCTCACAGAAGCCCACGCCAGCATGCCCGCCCTGGTGGACAGTGGCGCATTTAAAGCACAACTGATTGACAGCAACGTTCCGCACAACTGCCAGGGCTGCTACTACCTGGTAGCCCCCAATGGCGAATTGGTGTTGTTCTACACGCCAGAACACGAATACAAAAAAGTGATTAAAGATTTGAAGGTACTGCTGTGAACCTGCCCGGATACCGCCTTGCCATTGCCGCCACCGCCCTCGCTGTAGTGGTGGTGGTACTGGGAGCTTTTACCCGCCTGGTGGATGCCGGGCTGGGCTGCCCGGACTGGCCCGGCTGCTACGGCCAACTGATCTGGCCAGACACCCCGGAAGAAATCGCTCGCGCCGAAGCCGCCTTCCCGGATGCGCCGGTCGACAACAGCAAAACCTGGCCGGAAATGGTGCACCGCTATTGCGCCACCTTGCTGGGAATGGTGATCATCGGGCTGGTGGTGGTGGCCTTTCGAGCCCGCAAAAATCTGCCCGATTACCCGCTAAAACACTGTATCGGCCTGCTGGCACTGGTGATCTGCCAGGGCGCCTTTGGCGCCTGGACAGTAACACTCAAACTGTGGCCACAGGTAGTAACCGCTCACTTACTGGGCGGATTTGCGGTGCTCTCCATGCTCTGGCTACTGGTGTTGCGGTTGCGTCAAAAGTCTCGGCAAGCCAATACCCAAAAGGCTCACAGGCTGCGCCGCTGGGTAGTGGGCGGCCTGGCTGTGGTTGTTCTGCAAATTGCCCTGGGGGGCTGGGTCAGCTCCAACTACGCCGCCATCGCCTGTACCGACTTCCCCACCTGCCAGGGCCACTGGCTGCCACCCACGGATTTTGCCCAGGGTTTTGACTTCACCCAGGATATTGGCCCCAACTATCTGGGGGGGGTGATGGACAACGATGCGCGAGTGACCATTCACTACAGCCACCGCATTGGCGCACTGGTGGTGACCATCTACCTGTTGGCGCTCTGCGGACTGCTGCTGAAGTCTGCCGACACCGCCTTAAGGCCGCTGGCATACGCGGTACTGACCGCACTGATTATTCAAGTGACACTGGGTATCAGCAATGTGGTATATATTGTCCCCCTGCCAGTGGCCGTAGCTCACAACGCCGGGGGCGCACTGCTGTTACTCACCCTGGTGACGCTGGCCCATTACCTGTATTCCACAAGGAAAGCCCATGACTGATTCTGCTGTTGTCGAGCGCGCCGGATGGCGAGATTACCTGGAGCTGACCAAGCCGCGGGTGGTGGCGTTGATGATCCTCACTTCAGTGATCGGCATGCTGCTGGCAGTGCCCAACGGCCTGCCCAGCCTGGAAGTGCTGCTGATGGGCAACCTGGGCATTGCCCTGTGCGCCGGTGCCGCAGCCGCGGTAAATCATGTGGTGGACCGCCATGTGGACACCAAAATGATTCGCACCTTTAACCGCCCGGTGGCGGTTGGCCGCGTGGGGCCCAGCCAGGCGATTCTGTTCGCCACCCTCACCGCCGCTCTGGGCATGGCCATTCTGATGCTGTTTACCAACCAGCTCACCGCCTGGCTGACCCTGGCATCGCTGATGGGCTACGCCATTATTTACACCATGTTCCTGAAACGAGCCACGCCGCAAAACATTGTGATTGGCGGATTGGCGGGCGCCGCCCCTCCCCTGCTGGGCTGGACAGCCGTCACCAACGACATCGGCGGCCACGGCCTGCTGCTGGTGCTGATTATCTTTGCCTGGACACCACCCCACTTCTGGGCGCTGGCGGTACACCGCAAGGCGGATTACGCCAAAGCCGGTATTCCCATGCTGCCGGTGACCCACGGCGAGGCCTACACCAAACTGCATATTCTGCTCTACACCCTGATTTTACTGGCGGTGACCCTGCTGCCCTATATCACCGGCATGTTTGGCTGGCTCTATCTGGTGGGTACCCTGGCACTGGATGTGGGCTTCCTGTACTGGGCACTGGTGATGATTCGCGGCAAAAGGCCGGATTCCGGCATGGCCACCTTCAAGTATTCCATTGTCTACCTGATGGCACTGTTTGTATTGATGTTGCTCGACCACTACCTGGTTCCAGCGCGGGTTGGACTGGCGGGCTATTAGGGAAACCACCATGAGCGACAACAACACCCAAAAAAAACGGCGTGACAATATCCTGCTGACGGTTATCGGCGTACTGTTGTTCGCCTTTGCCTGTGTGGGCCTGTTCTACAACAAAATATCCACACCGCGAGTGCTTTCTGAAAAAGACCTGCGCAACAATGGCGCTATTGTCTTTGAAAAACCACGCATTTTCGGCGATGTGGCGCTCATTGACCATAAAGGCGAACCTTTCGACAACGCGCGACTAAAAGGCAAATGGAGCATTTTGCTGTTTGGCTTTACCTTCTGCCCGGACATTTGCCCTACCGCTCTGGCCCAGCTCAACACCATGGTAGAGCCCCTGAGCGAGGAGGAGCTGGCAGATTTGCAGGTGGTGATGATCAGCATTGACCCGGAACGGGACACAACGGAAGTATTGAGCCAGTACGTGCCCTACTTTAACGAGTCATTTACCGGTGTTACCGGCAACCCGCACTTTATTCGCAAACTGGCTGCAGAATTGAACGTGGCCTACAACAAGATGCCCCTTGAAGCCACTGAACACCGAGAAGCCACCTACACCATGGACCACAGCGCCCACCTGGTGCTGATCAACCCCTACGGCCACTACCACGGCTTTTTCCGCCACCCGCAAAACCCCACCGAAATGCGCCTGACCTGGCGTTCAATTCGGCAGTCTTTTAAGGGATAGCAGCGGACAGATCGAGCGCGTTTGTCATCCTGAGCGCAGCGAAGGATCTCTGCACTTGCGACCCGTTATGAGATTCTTCGCTGCGCTCAGAATGACAGCTTTACCTCACCGCCCGAAGCAAAAGCGCGCAACGCTTAAAGATTCTCCCGCGCCCAGTTGCTGGCTTCCACACGGTTTTTAACGCCGACTTTCTTGAAGATGTTGTACAGGTGACTCTTGATGGTGTGTTCGCTGACAAACAGCTCACCGGCAATGGCGGCATTGGTTTTGCCATCGACTATGTGTTGCAGAATTTGCCACTCACGGCGGGTAAGGTTGGCAGAGCAGGTTTGCGTATTGGGGATACGTCGGCTGTTTTCCACAAAGCTGTGCAACAGGCGGCGCGGCAACCAGTATTCCCCTTTGAGGATGGTGGCCACCCCTTCCAGCAACTTGGCGTGACCAGTGCTGTTGTAAAAAATACCGTTCACCCTGGGCCACTGCATCAAGCCTTCATGGGAGCTGAAAGCAGTGGCATTAAGCAATGCAATGGTGGGCGATGGCAGCCAGGTTTGAGAGTCTTTTATGGCCTGCCCCGCCTGTTCTGCCGTTAATACCGCGCAATCCAGCAGGATGCAGGTACCCCGTTCCAATTGACCGGGCAACACCAATTTGCAGCGTATATTGAGCTGTTCTACAAGTTTTTCCAGCAACAAGCTGTTTTGCAGACTGGCCACATCAGACACGAGTACCAGATCAGCTACGTCTTCTTCATTAGTAGCCTGAAACAGACCGTTATTAATTTTTTCCATATAAATTCCTGCAAACCGCTGAAATATAGCCGGTTTATTCCTATTCCTCAGGGATTGCCAGCATAAGCACGCCAGCTTTTAGTTGCAAGCGACTTCTGACCGCTGGGTACTCCCCTGCAAAGGTATTAGCTTTTAAGTATGAGATGACTGCTACCGAAAGCTGGCCGGAGAAAGCAGCCCTAAAAGGAATAGAGCCGTGGCACTGATAACAATGGAAGGACCGGCCGGGGTATCCAGATACCAGGACATAACCAGGCCAGCAATAACGGCGAGAACCCCACAAATCACTGCGCCAACCGCCATTTGCTCCGGGCTGTGTGCCATACGGCGAGCGGTGGCGGCCGGTATCACCAGCAGGGCAGTTACCAACAGTGCGCCCACTACTTTCATGGCGATGGCGATGGTCAGCGCAATCAACAACATCAATGTGGTACGCACCGCCGTGGCAGGCACACCCTCTACCCGCGCCAGGTCTTCGTGAATGGTAATCGCCAGCAGTGGCCGCCACAGCTTCCACAGGGCAGCGACAACCACCAGCGCAACCGAGGCGATCATCAACAAATCCCCCCGGGTAACCGCCAGCAAATCGCCAAACAACAGGGTTTCCAAATCTATTTGCACCTGCGGGAACAGGGCCACAAACACCATGCCCAGGGCAAGGCTGCTGTGAGCCATAATGCCCAGCAGGGTGTCTACCGCCAGTTGCCGCTGGCGCATCAGCGCCACCAGCAACAGCGCCAGTATCAGGCACACCACCATCACTGCAATGGTGGGCACAATCTGCAATACCACACCAATTGCGGTACCAAACAGCGCCGAATGAGCAAGAGTGTCGCCAAAATAGGCCATTCTGCGCCACACGATAAATGCCCCCAGCGGGCCGCTGGCCACCGCCACCGACACCCCCGCCAGTAGCGCCAACAGCAGGAATTCAGGCATCTTTCACCTCTTTTTGCGACTGCTTGCTACTGCAAACCTCGCCATGCAGATCATGGCTGTGGTCGTGAACATGGTTATAAAAGGTGGTTTTTTCGCCGAACAGCTGTAAATACGCAGGGTTCTCGGTGACACTTTGCGGGGAGCCATGACAGCAAACATGCCTGTTCAGGCACACCACCTCGTCAGTGGCCGCCATCACCAGGTGCAGGTCGTGAGACACCATCAACACGCCGCAGCCCAACTCATCCCGCAACTGGCCAATCAGTTGGTAGAGCAGCTCCTGTCCCGCCAGGTCCACACCCTGCACCGGTTCGTCCAGCACCAGTAAATCCGGCTTGTTCAACAGGGCTCTGGCCAATAGTACACGCTGGGTTTCACCGCCGGACAAACTCTGCACCGGGCTATCCAGCAAATGCCCCACATCCACCCGTTGCAACGCCTGCTGGCAGCGCGCCATATCCACCGAGGAAAGCTGCAAAAAGCGCTTTACCGTCAGCGGCATGGTGGTGTCGATATGAAGTTTCTGGGGCATATAACCCACGCGCAGTCTGGCCGCCCGCTGCACCTGCCCTGAGGTAACGTCAAGCAACCCCAGAAGAACTTTCACCAGCGTGGTTTTACCCGCCCCGTTTGGACCAATAAGTGTGACAATTCGCCCTTTTTCGACGCATAAGTCGACATTTTCCAAGATGTTTTTTTTGCCAAAACTGACACTGGCGGCTTGCAACGACACCAATGGGGCCGCTTCTTTTACTGGCATTGTGGGCACAACCCCATCAGCTCGACAGATTGGGACTCCAACTGAAAGTTGGCGTGTCTGGCGGCATTGGCAATGGCCTTGCTGACGGGCTCGGCACTGCATTCCGCCGCCGACCCGCACTGCCGGCAGATAAGGAACAACTCATTGTGGTGGCTGCCGGGGAATGGGCAGCCGATATAAGCATTGAGTGAGGCGATGCGATGGATAAGGCCATGCTCCAACAGAAATTCCAGCGCTCGATAAACCGTAGGCGGCAATATCCGCTTGCCACTTTTTTCACTGAGTAAATCCATGATTCGGTAGGCACCCAATGGCTGATGGTTTTGCCAGATCAGCGTCAGCACATCTTTGCGGGCTTGTGTCAGGCGGGCTTTTTTCTCCTCACAAAGCGCCACAGCGCGAGCCATGGCAGCATCGATACAGCGCTGATGGTCGTGTTCGTGATAGGCAAGTTTTGAATTTGTTATCATATAACGTTACCTGTAAAATGCGCGCCTTTTCTGTCAGGGTGGTTGTTTGCGGCCAACGTCGCAAGCCATCGCTGGGGTTCACAATGTTATTATCTAACTTCCACCACTTATGTAAAAGGGCTTTTATGGTGCGCCTGCTGATTGCCACCCTGCTTGTCATCGCCAGTTACTCTGCTCTGGCAGCTAATACACCGCCGTTGCGTGTGGTAACGACCATAAAACCACTCACCATGATCGCCGAAGATATCGCCGGTGACCGGGTGGTTATCTCCCAGTTGATTCCGGCTGGCAGCTCCTCCCACGGCTACGCCATGAAAGTTTCTGACCGCCGCACCATACAACAGGCGGACGTACTGCTGTGGATTGGAGAAACCATGGATGGTTTTGTGGGCAAAATAGCCACCGACGGGCAGGCAAGCATTGCCGCCGACCAATTGCGGGGCATCACCTGGCCCACCACCACAGGCCATCACCACCACAACCACTCCGGCGGTGACCCGCATATCTGGCTAAACCCCGACAACGTCATCATTATCGCCAGCGAACTGGCCACCCGACTGGGAAAACTGGACCCGGCCAACCGCGCTCACTACCAACAGGCTGCCGAGCGCTTTAGGCAGCAAATACAAGCATTTGATAAACAGGCTCAAGAGCGCTTGGCGCAACTCCCCAATGACCACTTTGTGGTGCAACACGACGCCTACGGCCACTTTATCAGCCGCTATGGACTCTCACAGCTGGGCTCCCTGCGCAGTATTTCCGGCACCAAAGCCGGTGCCAAAACCATGAGCGCCTTGCTCAATAAAAAAGGCGAGGGCACAGCCTGCCTGCTCACCGACCCACAGTTTGACGCCAAGGCCGCCAACACCTTTAGCGCCAGAACCGGCGTCAAACAGACCGAACTGGATCCACTGGGTCATCAGGTGGCGGCCAAGCCCGGTGAACTGAATTATCGGGTATTTTTGGATGGTTTTGTCGAGGCATTCCAGGAATGCCTCGCTGTAAGCACTTGATCACGAGGAGGGTTGAGGCTTTCCTCGAAATGAATCAAACAAGTCTGTACGTTACTGGTGGCGATCTATAAAGAGCTCTGACCCAAATAGTACTTGCTTGAGCTTGTCGCCCCTGCGAAGGCGGGGATACATCGAGATCGTAGCGTGGGGATGATGGGAAACCAGTGAAATGGCGGATTAAAGCGAATTAAAGGGCTTCGACCCCTTTAACCTTAATTTGTTAAGTTGGCGGGTGGTAGTCGGGCTGCAAGAAGGACGGCAGATCACAATGAATTTTGGATAAGCAATGGAATTGGTTCAGCTCTTCCTTGAGAAAATTTTAAATGATCATGTTTGTGGTTGCTTTAATTTTATCTATACTTATTTGTGCTTTTCTTAAGAAAAGATATGGTTCATTCTTCTCAGATAATTACCACTCTGTAGTGTTTGGAGCTTTGGAAGGAATTGTGTTCCTTGCTGCCTCTGTAGTAATTCTAAAATTATTTGGTGAATTATCGTGGAGTAAACTTCCAACCGCAGCTTTTTGGTTTTTTATATACATCCTTGTATCTATTGGTTCAAGGCTTCTTAAAGAAGCCAAAGAAAAAGAAAGGAAAGATATTGAAGAAATTATAGATTCATCGAAGAAAAATCCTAAAACGTAATTTCGTCAAGGTCCAGCTAGCAAAGTGTCGAGTTTTGGTGCCTGCTCATTTTGTTGCTAAGTGGTCAGTTTGTGCCAGCAGGGTGGTCAGGGAATTCCGGTTTAGGTGGTCAGTATCTTCCGGCGGCGTGGTCAGTTGGGGGTAGCGCATGCATATGCATGAACCAGGTAAAGTGATGCAGGGCGCTGGTTTGCTCTGCTCACCTCAACCGAAAAGCCCTGACCACCCCGCTGGAGTCACTGACCATGACAGCGTTAATGGGGTCAGGTCTTGTTTTTTGCCTTTCGTTCATCTACCACTAAAGTGAGTAAGCCTTGCAAGAGCAAAAGGCAAGACCTGACCCCATTTTGAGACTCAAAGGTGGGGTGGAGCTAGAGCTGCAAGAGCTAAGGCGGTCGAACTTGCTATTAGATTCGGTATACCAGGCTCTTTGTTTACATCAGGTTATATCGGATATGAAGTTGGTCAAGAGTAAATTTTGAATCATTGGTGGTATATTTATGCGTTCAATTTGTATTTATTGTGGAGCCTCAAAAAGCAAACCTTTTTCAGATTGTGGCAAATGTAGTAGATCCCCTCTTGGTGTTGATGTGGATATGGCTCGAAGCCTGATTTTATCAACTACTGTTGGTGAAGATGGGTATCCCTATTCGAGTGAAGATGAACTTATTATTGCAGGAGATAAAATTGCATCTGGTTCTAGATACTGTTTTGATGAAGAGCTTGTACAAGAGCTATTGGAGCAAAAAAAGTTACTAGAAGAGTCCTCTGGTATAGAGTGGGGCTTTCTTTTTTTTGGATTTTGTTTTTTGATTTTACCAATAATAGGGTTGATATTATTTTTGTTTGATTGATTCACCATATGTTCTAAACGGTAATCTAAAATTGGGGGAGAGGATAACTAATAACTAGATTATCCTGCTAGTTATCTAACAGACATTCAGCCAAAGGGGTCAGGTCTTGCTTTTTGCCTTTTTCACAATTCTGCTGATCCGAGAATAGTGCAATCCAAAGTGATCGCCTACTTCCTTCATACTATAACCACCACTGTCATACGCCCTGCAAATGGCATCATTTCGGTCATTAGTCTGTGATTCATAATAGGATAAAGGTTTTGCCACCGCTCGACGCTGGCTGGATGGAATCTCAGATAGCTCTGCGTTTTCATCAATCCGTTGCTGCATATCTTCAACAAACTTTTCATCCCCCAGAAAAACCTGGTTCTTTACTTGTTCCCAAAGTCGGGGTTGCCCCTTACCCTCACGTACAAAGGTTTTGTAAGACGCAATGCCCACAGCCTTTTTATTGCCAAAAGCCGCCAATAACCAATTCACTTGCAACCAGTTCGGTGCATTGGCCTGTCCAGCGGTAGCACGATAACTACTCCAGGGCCATTCTTTCGCCGAACGTACCATGCCCGCTCGCACTGGGTTCAAAACGATATAACGGGCGACTTCCAATAAATAGCTGTTTTTATCTACCAATATGGCTTTATAGCGCCCCTGGTAGACGTGCCCTGTTCGCCCATGATTGCGATTGAAACCTTGCGTGTATACGCCATTAAGTTGGCGCATTCCCCCGGACAAGTTGGCATCAGGGGTCTCTATCAATAAATGGTAATGGTTTGACATCAGACAGTAGGCGTGACAAACCCAGTTATATTGACTGCAAACGTCACCCAGTATTTCTAGAAATAAAGCCCTGTCTTCATTTGACTCGTAAATATCCTCACGTCGATCACCGCGTGAGGTAACGTGATAAAGCGCACCGGCAAATTCCAATCGCAAAGGTCTGGCCATCTATCGTCCTTTTCGTTCATCTACCACTAAAGTGAGGCTAAGCCTTGCAAAGGCAAAAGGCAAGACCTGACCCCATTTTTCTGACCCCATTTTTCTGGAATATTCTGGAATTGTATCCAGTAAAGAGTTCTCGATATGCTCTGGCTTAGTGTTGTTTTTCCGTTGTAGATCCGGGAATCCGCGCTACGTCTCCTATTATTGATTGCGCTCCCTATTGTTGTGATCATTTTTTGTTACATTCAATATTTTGAATATCCTCGAACCCAGCAATAAAAACATGTAGATAATTATCTTTAAGAGTAGGCCTCATAAAATATTTAAGTTCCAAGCTAATGTTCGAAAGACCCTCTTTATTGGCAAATACAAAATACGTGTATTTGCCATCTACCACCCTAGTTTTGTCATGACCATCAATAAAAATAGGCACTTTTAAATAAATTGAATCTTTTTTCTTAATCTTCACAAACATCGAGGAAAATATGTCATCAACCCAAACTCTCTCACTATCAAAAACAATCTGAAGCTCAAAGTTTTCTCCACCTCTCTTGTCTAATGGAGCATACTTAAACTCGATACCATAATCCAAAAGCCATTCGGCACAAGAGCATTCCGCTGACGATACAGGAGATGCCAGCAGCATTACGAAAAAAAATCTGATGCTTAAATCTCTACAAATATTCATTTTACTTTTGCCTCAAATATTCTCTATATAGAGGAGCATGATCAATCTTATCTAGTCGTATAATCCTAAATTCTGGTTCAGCTCCATAGGGCGTTTTAACATCTACCTGCCCATAGACCCCTCGGGAGCTGTGTCCGCCACTAGGATCTACTACTGACGCATTAGGAGATTCTACATTTCTGACCAGAACAGCATTTTTAAAATTTGGATATCTGGCAACATAATAGTCGGTCACCTTATGCTTTGTATCAACCCACTCACCTGATTCATCAATATAACCTGGGCTACCTCCTTCAGTTGTAGCCGCTCTCGCATAAAGCCCTGTTGGAGAACTGCCTCTGTATCGATTACGTTCACTATTTCTGCGGCCTATCTCATCTTCATCATAGTAATTTCTATTGTTATTAGAAATATTTGACTCAGCATTAACCACCCAGGAGAATGCGGCAGTAACAGCTCCGTTTGCAAATTTACCGCCAGCTGCCGCTGAAGATGTACCTCCAATAATCGCTGCCGTTGCAGTTCTACCCGCATTAAAGGGGTCATTAAAGGGGTCCATTAAAGGGGTCAGAGCCCTTTAATATATCCGCTGCCTTGTTTTTATTGTTTTTATCACTGAGAAAATCCCACCCAACACCCCGCCAGTGATCTGCCGGGGTGTTATTTTTGGTTTGTTGCTGGCAGGGGATTACCCGCCCATCTGAATCAGTCGCTCCCTGAGCCGTTGCTGCCGCTGTTTGATAATCGAAAGCACCTGTCCCAGCCCAACCAGGCTGTGCGGCGGCAACTCAAGCCGGCTGACCATCTCCGCCATGATGCCCTCGATGGCATCGTACAAAAATCCGTTAAGGGCAAAGACCTGGTAAAACTCATCATTGAGCTGAACCAACTGCGCCCGTGATAGATGAATTTTATCCGTAGTGGAATTACTATTGCTTCCAGCCATTGTTGACTCCTTACTAGTCGGTGGTGGTTAGCTGGTTGCGGGTGTTGGCGCACTCGCAGCCAGCGCTTCTGAATTTTTCTCCCGGCGCAAAGCTCAACGGTACAAACGCCTTGCTTGCTGTTCGTTTGGCGTCTTGTTGCTCTTGTCGCCATTGGCGAGCAAAGGCGGCTACCCTGTCGTAGGAGCCGGTGTAACCCAGCTGCACCAGATCACTGTGCAATTGCTTGATACAGCGACGTTGCTTGCGGTGCCGCCGGGCTTCACGGAACAGCCAGTTGGTCAGGGTTTGCTCGTAATCGTCTAGCTTGGACGGGGATTTGCGTTTGGGGTAGGACGGTTCAATGGTACCATTGGCTAGGTACTTGCGAACCGTGTTGCGGGACAAGCCGGTACGGCGGCTGATCTCTCTGATCGGCATTCCTTCTCGGATATGCCAGCGTCGAATAACACTGATTAACGCCACGTTTATCACTCCTGGTTACTCCTGCTTCGGGTGAAGTCAGGAAGGGGTTATACGTGGGTCAAAATTCGATGCAAATATGGGGGGTTAGTGGGTCAATTTTGGATGCAATCTAACAACCCGCCAGCTCTGGCTGACAACAGGGGACATTTCTACTTTGCGTTGACACTTGTTGATGGTATGTGTAGTACCAAGAGGTTCGAGTTAAACACCCCCCCTTCTACTTGATTCTCTATTTAGCGGCACGGGGCAAAATCGTCTAAGCTTGCCCGACTTTACTTCGATTTAAGGCCAACTCCATGTCTGCCTCTGCCGCACCCCTCGTCCTCGTCGACGGTTCCTCTTACCTTTACCGCGCTTTCCACGCCATGTACAAGGCGGATTTGCGCACTTCGGCCGGTGCGCCGGTGGGCGCGGTGCGTGGGGTGACGGCCATGTTGCGCCGCCTGGTGAAAGACTACCCGCAAAGCTGCATTACCGTGGTGTTCGACGCCAAGGGCAAAACCTTTCGCGATGACATGTACCCGGAATACAAGGCCCAGCGCCCGCCCATGCCCGACGACCTGCGCCCGCAGGTGGAGCCCATTCACAACATCATCAAAGCCATGGGCATGCCGTTGTTGGTGGTGGAGGGGGTAGAGGCCGACGATGTGATCGGCACTCTGGCGCATCAGGCCACAGAGCAGGGCATTGATGTGGTTGTTTCCACCGGCGACAAGGATATGGCGCAGCTGGTGAACCAGCACGTCACTTTGGTCAACACCATGACTGAAACGGTAATGGATATTGACGGCGTCAAGGATAAGTTCGGCCTGCCTCCGGAGCTGATTATCGACTTCCTGGCATTGATGGGCGACAAGGTGGATAACATTCCCGGCGTGCCCGGTGTGGGGGAGAAAACCGCGCTGGCTTTGCTACAAGGGCTGGGTGGTCTGGACAGCATTTATGCCAATCTGGATAAAGTCTGCGAGCTGGACTTTCGCGGTGCCAAAACCATGCACAAAAAGCTGGCGGACAACCGCGAGCTGGCCTTGCTGTCCTACGACCTGGCCACCATCAAGCTGGACGTGGAGCTGGAGCAGGGGCCACAGGATTTGGCCATGGAACCTGAGGATCGCGAGCAGTTGTTGGCCCTATTCACTGAGCTGGAATTCAAAACCTGGATCACAGAAATGGAGGAGGGGGAAAGTAATCACTCACTATCAACACAGCCAACAAAAATAGACACAAACTACACAACTGTTTTCAGCGAAGATGAGCTGGACAGCTGGCTTGAGCGGCTTCAAAAAGCCGGCCTGTTTGCCTTTGATACCGAAACCACCAGCCTGGACTATATGCAGGCGGACTTGGTGGGCGTGTCGTTTGCTGTGGATGCGGGTGAGGCCGCTTATGTGCCCTTCGGCCACGACTACCTGGGCGCCCCCGGCCAATTGTCCCGGGATTGGGTGCTCGCCAAATTAAAGCCGCTGCTGGAAGACCCAAACCTCGGCAAACTGGGCCAAAACCTCAAATACGATATGAGTGTTCTGGCCCGCCACGGGGTTGAGATGCGCGGCATCGCCTACGACACCATGCTGGAATCCTACGTGGCGGACTCCACCGCTGGCCGTCACGATATGGACAGCCTGGCAGAGCGCTATCTGGGCCACAAGTGCATCAAATTTGAGGAAATCGCCGGCAAGGGGGCAGGGCAGCTGACCTTTAACCAGATTCCCCTGGAGGAAGCGGGCCCCTACGCCGCCGAAGACGCCGATATTACCCTGCGCCTGCATCAACAGCTGTGGCCTGCGCTGGAACAGGACGCGCCATTAAAAGCCGTGCTTGAGGACATCGAACTGCCATTGGTGCCGGTGCTGTCACGCATCGAGCGCAACGGCGCCCTGCTGGACGCCGGCTTGCTCACCGCACAGAGTCAGCAATTAGGGCAGCGCATCGGCCAATTGCAGGAGCAGGCCTACGAACTGGCGGGGGAGGAATTCAACCTGGCGTCACCCAAACAGCTGGGCACCATTCTGTTTGAAAAACTCGGCATCCCGGTACTGAAAAAAACCGCCAAAGGCGCGCCCTCAACCAAAGAGGAGGTGCTACAGGAGCTGGCTTTGGATTACCCACTGCCCAAGCTGTTGCTGGAACACCGCAGCCTCAGCAAGCTGAAATCCACCTACACCGACAAACTGCCCACCCTGGTAAACCCGGCCACAGGCCGTATTCACACCTCCTACCATCAGGCGGTTACCGCCACCGGACGGCTGTCGTCCAGCGACCCCAACCTGCAAAACATCCCGGTGCGCACGGAGGAGGGCAGGCGCATTCGCCAGGCGTTTGTGGCTCCCAGGGGCAGCGTGATTGTGGCAGCGGATTACTCGCAGATTGAGCTGCGCATTATGGCCCACCTGTCCGGCGATAAAGGCTTGTTGACCGCCTTTGGTGATGGCCTGGATGTACACCGGGCCACCGCCGCCGAGGTGTTTGGGGTCGATTTGGATCAGGTCAGTGGCGAACAGCGGCGCAGCGCCAAGGCCATCAACTTCGGGCTGATTTACGGCATGTCTGCCTTTGGCCTGGGCCGCCAGCTGCACATAGGCCGCAACCAGGCCCAGGAATACATCGACCTGTACTTTGCCCGCTACCCCGGTGTGCAGCGCTATATGGATGAAACTCGCGCCGCCGCCAGCGACAAGGGCTATGTGGAAACCCTGTTTGGCCGCCGCCTGCATGTACCGGAAATCAATTCCAGCAACGGCATGCGCCGCCAGGCCGCAGAGCGCACCGCCATTAACGCCCCCATGCAGGGCACTGCGGCAGACATTATCAAGCGCGCCATGATTGCCGTAGACCAGTGGCTGAGCGACGAAGGGCTGGCATCAAAAGTGATTATGCAGGTACACGATGAGCTGGTGATGGAGGTGCCACAGGGGGAGCTGGCCAGGGTACAGGCCGGGCTACAGCAAAAAATGTCCGCCGCCGCCGCACTGTCGGTGCCATTGGTGGTGGATATTGGCCAGGGTAACAACTGGGAAGAAGCGCACTAAAGTGTTAAATATCAACCAGTTAAAATCTGTTTCAGTCAATAATGTAGAAATAATGGAGATGATGAACTTTTCCAGCGGGGGCCTCTCTAACATTGCGTAACGTACCTCGTATTTACGCTACATCCCCCTCTAGATGTGAATATTGGCAAACGCAACGCTTGTTTCCCCCAAGCACAGCAACGCAAGCCCTGGCTAACCTTCTTCGGCCAGGGCTTTTTTTTGCCCTGTTTTTCATTCCTGAGAACTTTTTCACAACAAATGTGGTTATGAGGGAACTTTTTCCAACAGGTAAGGGACTAAACTAATGATTGGCAATTCAATTTTTTGCAGTAGGCGGTTGGACAGGGATTCTCCCCCCTCTTGACCTGTTCCAACCAGAGCATTGCGGCGCTGTATTTACAGCGCCGTTTTTTTATCCGCTGTTTGTAGCCCGTTCCCGTTATACAGCGCAATCCCGGCCTGCATCCTTGGCGCGATACAGTGCCCGGTCTGCTTCTTCCAGCAGCAACTCCGGCGCCTGGTTGTCCTGTGGCGTGCAACAGCCAACACCAATGCTTACCGTCACCATGTTTTGCTCTTGCTGCTCCAGCCCCACAATGTGCAGCTCCCGAACCGCGTGCAAAATATTTTCCGCCACTGTTTTTGCCCCTTCGCGGTCCGTATCCGGCAACAACAGTGCAAATTCCTCACCCCCAAAGCGGGTGGCAAGATCTGTAGGGCGCTGCAGCTGCCCGGAAATCACCGCAGCCACCTGCTTCAGGCAGTGGTCGCCAGCGGTATGACCAAAGCGGTCATTGAACCCCTTGAAGTGATCCACATCCACCATCAGCAATGCCAGCGATTCCCGGCGGCGATGGCTGCGACCCCACTCGCGCTGTAACTGGTATTCGAAGGCGCGTCGGTTGGGCACCCCGGTAAGCGCATCCCGAGTCGCCATTTGCGCCAACTTGCGGTTGGCGTCCTGCAGATGCATTTTGACTTCAATGGCTTCTACCAGAGTGGCGTTGTATTTGTGGGCAGACAGCAGCACACAGACAAAAAATATCACCATGATCATCAGCAGCATTCCGTACTCATTGCCATCCATGCTGAGCAGCGCCCAGGCGCAACTGATCACCAATGGCGCTGCAAAGGCAATAAAAGCGGGAAAGTAGGCAGAAAGAGTAATCACCGCGCCGGCAATAACACCGGGGTAAATGATCCAGGTAATAAACTGATAGGGCAGAGACCAATCGACGCTGTACATGGACAGCAATGCCCCCCACAGCGCACCATTGCTAAATACCAGCAGCAAAAAGCCCTGTATCCAGACCTTCTGACTGGCCCTGTGCGACCCTTTCAGGTAGTAGCGCACCCACAACAGACGTATGGCAGCCAGCAAAACGTGGGCCAGTGCCCAGCGCACCAGACCCTGGTCAGGTGCCACACCCCACAGAGCCACGACCGTAAACACCGTCAACCCCAGAGATGACACCACCGAGCCGACCGAACTGCGATAGAGCAAGGTAATTTGCTCACTGAGAACCGCCCGGCGGTTATTGGCAGAAAGAGTTGGGGACATTGTGCGCCTTTGGTTTATTGTCTTTCTTGCGTTGCTGACAAACTGTGGGCCTACCACAGAGTGCGGCCAAACGAGCCCTTCGTCAACCGCCAGAAAGCTTCAGCTGCCGTTTCGCTAACGTTGATATCACGCCTTGCAGGGGTTGAAAACTGCGTATATAGTCCCCTGTCTTGTCCGCTGTCAGGTTAGTTGTTCCCCCATGTCCGACCATTCTTCAGAACCACGCACCACCACCAATGAGCACGCTGCCAAAGAACATCAAAACGATGTGGTATGGCACCCTACCGCTGAAGAAATGGGGTTTTTGCAAACCTCGGATGTGGAGCCCGGCAACCGTGTCCACTTGGCAAACTGGACCGAAGGTGCGCCGGTTCGCTGGAGCTTTCAGAACGCCTGCCAGATAGTCCCCAGCGCCGAGATTTACCGCGGCAACGGCAAACCTACCGCATTCAAGGAAGCCCTCACCGAACTCAACCAGATCGAGTTCACCACCTACGATGGGGATAACATCACCGTCGAGCAAATGCTCGCACAAACCTATACCGACGGATTCCTGGTACTGCACCAGGGCAAGCTGGTAAACGAGCAGTATTTCAACGGCCTCAAGCCCCACAGCAAACATTTGCTGCAGTCAGTCACCAAGTCATTTGTGGGCACCCTGGCCTGTATTTTGATGGAGCAGAAGCGCCTTAACCCGGACAAACTGGTAGAGGATTATGTGCCGGAGCTGGCCCACTCCGGCTACGGCGATGCCACTGTGCGTCAGGTGCTGGATATGACCACCAGTATTCTCTACCAGGAGAATTACGGCGTGGTCAGCGAACTGACCATGCACGAAGCATCCGCGGGCTGGCGCCCGCGCACCGGCCAACTGGAAGGTTTGCCGGAATCCCAGGCGCTGTTCCTGCAATCCCTGCGCAAAGAACCGGGCCGTAAACACGGCGAGCGCTTTGGTTATATTTCCTGCAACACCGATGTACTGGGCTGGATTATGGAGCGAGCCACCGGGGAACGGCTGCCGCAATTGTTCAGCGACCTGATCTGGTCACACCTGGGGGCCGACGAAAATTGCCATATGTTAGTGGACAGTTGGGGTTTGTCCGCCGCTTCCGGCGGCCTCAATGTGTGCCTGCGAGACCTGGGTCGTTTTGGCCAGATGATGCTTCAGGAAGGCAACTACAACGGTCACCAGTTCTTTGACGAAAACGTCATCAAGGACATTCGCACCAACGGCAGCCGCAACCTGTGGAAACGGGGTGAAGGCAGTGGCATTAGCTACCTGATGCCAAAAGGCTCATACCGCAACCAATGGTGGGTGACGGACTTCGACAGCAAAGCCTATTACGCCATCGGCATCCACGGCCAGCACATTTACATTGCCCCGGATGCCGAGGTGGTGATCATCAAGGTATCCAGCCAACCCAACGCCATTACGCCGGCATTTTCGCAGAACAGCCTTTACGGTTTTGAGGCGATTGTTAAACACCTGTCGGAAAAGAGCACCGGGTTGTTTAAATAAAGTTGATGTCATCCTGAGCGTAGCGAAGGTCGAAGACGAGATTGACTCGCACCATCCGTGGTGCTCGGCTCTGTGAGCCGTCTTCGACGCCCAAATTGGCTTTCCTGCCAATTTGACTTCGCCGCGTTCAGAATGACAGGCTCGTTGCTACCGCACTTCCAGGTGGGCTATTCCACCGTCACCGACTTCGCCAAATTCCTTGGCTGATCCACATCCGTGCCTTTTACCAGTGCCACATGATAAGAAAGCAGCTGCAGGGGCAGGGTGTAGATAATGGCCTCCAGGCTTTCCGGTACGTGGGGCAGGTCGATGACAGTGACACCTTCCTGACTGGTAAAGCCGGAGTCTTTGTCGGCAAACACAAACAGCTTACCACCGCGGGCCTGAACTTCGTGAAGATTGGATTTGAGTTTTTCCAGCAACTCATTATTGGGGGCCACCGCCACCACCGGCATATCGTCGTCTACCAGAGCCAGCGGGCCGTGCTTGAGCTCACCGGAGGGGTAGGCCTCGGCATGAATATAGGAAATTTCCTTGAGTTTTAATGCCCCCTCAAGGGCCACCGGGAACTGCACACCGCGCCCCAGGAAAAGGGCGTGGTGCTTGTCGTTAAAGCACTCGAAGGTTTGCTCGATTTGCTTGTCCAGTTGCAACACTTGCTCGCACAGCTGCGGCAATTGGTGCAGCGCGGCCACCAATTCCTGTTCCCGCTGTTCACTCAGCCCGTGGTAGCGGCCAATACCAACACTGAACAATTGCAGCGCCACCAGCTGCGTGGTGAACGCCTTGGTGGATGCAACACCAATTTCAGCACCGGCCATGGTCATCAGCGCAAGGTCACTCTCCCGAACCAGTGAGCTGCTGGGCACATTGCAAATAGTCAGGGTGCCCAAATAGCCCGCTTGTTTGGCGCTTTGCAGCGCTGCCAGAGTATCGGCGGTTTCGCCGGACTGGGAGATGGTGACAAACAGGGTATTTTTTGGCACCACAACTTTGCGGTAACGGTATTCGCTGGCCACTTCTACCTGACAGGGAATACCCGCCCACTCTTCCAGCCAGTAGCGCGCCACCATGCCAGCATGGTAGCTGGTACCACAGGCGACGATATGCACATTTTGCACTTGCTCAAACAGGTCGCTGGCTTTTTGACCAAAGGCCTGGGGCAAAACATGCTTGTCGCTGATGCGCCCCTGCAGGGTATCGCCCAGCACCTTCGGCTGTTCGAAGATTTCTTTCAGCATGTAGTGGCGATAGCCGCCTTTGTCGGCGCTGCTATCGTCGCCGGAGAGCTGTACCACTTCGTGGTGGGTGGGGTTGCCGCCTTCATCGACAATACGGTAGTAGTCGGTAGTGATCTCTACCCGGTCACCCTCATTGAGAAAGATAAAGCGGTCGGTAACCTGGCGCAGAGCCATCTGGTCAGAGGCGATAAAGTTTTCGTCAATACCAATGCCCAGCACCAGTGGGCTGCCTTTGCGGGCACCCACCAGTTTTCCGGGTTCGCGAGCACTGACAACACCCAGGGCATAAGCACCCTCAAGGCGGCTAATGGCCTGCTGCAAGGCAGTGCTCAGGTCGCTGCCACGCTCGCTGTAGCTGTGCACCAGGTGGGCCACCACTTCGGTGTCGGTATCGGAGACAAACTGGTAACCGGCGGCTGATAATTCGGCTCGCAGTTCGTCGTGGTTTTCGATAATACCGTTGTGCACCAGGGCGATATGGCCGGAGCAGTGCGGGTGGGAATTGATGTCGTTGGGCACACCGTGGGTGGCCCAGCGGGTGTGGGCTACGCCCTGCAAGCCCCTGGCTGGGTTGGCGGCCAGATTTGCTTCCAGTTCCGCCACCTTGCCGGCATTTTTGCGCAGTTGAATAGCGCCCTCGCTATCCACCAGCGCCACACCAGCGGAGTCATAGCCACGGTATTCCAGGCGCTTGAGGCCCTCTACCAGAATATTGGTGACATTGCGGTGAGCCACCGCGCCGACGATTCCGCACATAATATTTTCCTTTTGTACCCGTCATTGCGAGCACAGCGAAGCAATCTCCGGCAAGTTACTGCCACACTATTGAGGTTGCCACGGCCTTCGGCCTCGCAATGACGGGAAGTCTTATTTCTTTTTAACAGGCCGCTTCCAGCCGTCGATATTTCTCTGCCTACCACGGGCCACCGCCAGCTGTTCAGCGGGTACTTCGCTGGTGATAACAGAGCCAGCACCCACGGTTGCGCCCGAGCCGACTTTTACCGGTGACACCAGTGCGCTGTTGGAGCCGATAAAAGCACCATCTTCGATTTCAGTCAGGTGCTTATTGGCACTGTCGTAGTTGCAGGTAATCGTACCCGCGCCCACATTCACATCTTCTCCCAACACCGCATCGCCAACGTAGCTGAGGTGGTTAATTTTACTGCCTTTGCCCACGGTGGCTTTTTTGGTTTCCACAAAATTGCCCACTTTGGTGTTTTCAGCCAACACCGTGCCGGGGCGCAAGCGGGCGAAGGGGCCAATGGCGGCGCAGCAGCCCACTTGAGCATCTTCAATCACTGAGTTGGCTTTGATGTCTGTGCCGTCGGCAATTGTGGCATCGCTGATAACACAGTTGGGGCCAATGGTAACCTTGTTACCCAGAGTGACCGACCCTTCGAATACGCAGTTCACATCGATAAAAATATCATTGCCCAGGGTCAATTCGCCACGCACATCAAAGCGCGCCGGGTCCGCCAGAGTCGCTCCGGCGCGCATGGCGCTCTCTGCCTGGGTGCGTTGAAAGTGGCGTTCCAGCTCTGCCAACTGCACCCGGTCATTGATGCCCTGTACTTCCTGCTCGCTGTCTGGCTGCAACGGATTGATTTGGTAGCCATCGTTGCGGGCAATTTCAATCAGGTCGGTCAGATAGTACTCGCCCTGGGCGTTTTTGTTGCCAATTTGCGGCAGCCAGCGCTTCAGGTCGGCGCTGTTGAGGGCCATCACCCCGGTGTTGATTTCGTTGATTTGCCGCTGAGCTTGGCTGGCGTCTTTGTGTTCGACAATAGCGGTTACATGGCCATCGGCGTCACGGACAATGCGGCCATAGCCGGTGGCGTCTGTCAGCTCTACCGTGAGCAGGGCCATGGTTTTTTCGCTGACCAGCGCGGCCATTTTTTCCAGAGTCGACAGTTGCAGCAATGGCACATCGCCGTACAGAATCAGTGTGATACTGTCGTCCGCCAGGTGGGGCACAGCCTGTTGCACCGCATGGGCGGTACCCAGTTGTTCGCTCTGTTCCGCCCAGTTGACGCCATCAACCGACTGGCGAACCTGTTCGGAACCGTGGCCGGTAACAACGGTGATTTTGGCATTGACCAGCTGTCGGGAGGTATCCACCACATGCTGCAGCAATGAGCGCCCTGCCAGTGTGTGCAATACCTTGGGCAGCGCCGATTTCATGCGAGTGCCTTTACCGGCGGCGAGGATAACGATGTCGATCATGTTTCGTCCTGAATTTTAGGGTCGCACGTCAGACGTCCGACCAAACAAAAAGGCGGCCTAAGCCGCCTTTTTATAACACAACTACAAACTTACTTACCGAGCTTCTTGCGCAGTTGCTCAATGGTTCGCAATTGCGCTACCGCTTCCGCCAGCTGCGCGGCGGCGCGGGAGTAGTCGAATTCGCCACTCTGGTTGGCCAGGGCCTGTTCAGCTTTTTCCTTGGCTTCCAGAACTTTGGCTTCGTCCAGGCTGTCGGCGCGGTTGGCCACATCCGCCATCACGGTAATGCAGTTGGGCTGCACTTCCAGATAGCCACCGGACAGGTAGTACAATTCTTCGTCGCCATTCTGTTTGACGATGCGAACCGGCCCCGGCTTGAGGTCGGTGAGCAGCGGCGCGTGACCGAAGTTAATACCCAGTTCACCCACAGAGCCGGTGGCAACCACCAGCTCTACCAGACCGGAAAACAGGGCTTCTTCGGCGCTTACGATGTCGCAATGGACTGTCATAGCCATTATTCAGGCCTCGTTCTCAGTCAGTTACAGGTTCTTGGCGTTTTCAACCGCTTCTTCGATGCCGCCCACCATGTAGAAGGCCTGCTCCGGCAGGTGGTCGTAGTCGCCGCCCAGAATCGCTTTGAAGCTGGCAATGGTCTCTTTCAGAGACACGTATTTACCGGGGGAACCGGTGAATACTTCTGCCACGTGGAACGGCTGGGACAGGAAGCGTTCAACCTTACGGGCCCGGGCAACCACTTGCTTGTCTTCTTCAGACAGCTCGTCCATACCGAGGATGGCGATAATGTCTTTCAGCTCTTTATAGCGCTGCAGCACAGACTGTACGCCGCGGGCCACTTCGTAGTGCTCGGTGCCAACCACCAGCGGGTCCAGCTGACGAGAGGTGGAATCCAGCGGGTCTACCGCCGGGTAGATACCCTTGGCAGCGATATCACGGCTCAATACAACGGTGGCATCCAGGTGAGAGAAGGTGGTGGCAGGGGACGGGTCAGTCAAGTCATCCGCCGGTACGTATACCGCCTGAATAGAGGTAATGGAGCCCGCTTTGGTGGAAGTAATACGCTCTTGCAGGGCGCCCATTTCTTCCGCCAGTGTGGGCTGATAACCCACCGCAGAAGGCATGCGGCCCAACAGTGCAGATACTTCTGTTCCCGCCAGGGTATAACGGTAAATGTTGTCGATAAACAACAGTACGTCTTTGCCTTCGTCACGGAATTTTTCCGCCATGGTCAGGCCGGTCAGGGCCACGCGCAGACGGTTTCCAGGGGGCTCGTTCATCTGGCCGTATACCATGGCCACTTTGTCGAGAACGTTGGACTCCTTCATTTCGTAGTAGAAGTCGTTACCTTCACGAGTACGCTCACCCACACCGGCAAACACGGACAAACCGCTGTGCTCTTTGGCGATGTTGTTGATCAGCTCCATCATGTTTACGGTTTTGCCCACACCGGCACCACCGAACAGACCAACCTTACCACCCTTGGCGAACGGGCAAACCAGGTCGATTACCTTGATACCGGTTTCCAGCAGTTCGTTGGTGGCGGATTGTTCCGCGTAAGTGGGTGCTTTGCGGTGAATCGGCATGCGCTCTTGCTCGCCGATGTCGCCGCATTCGTCGATGGGGTTGCCCAGTACATCCATAATGCGACCCAGGGTTTCGGTGCCCACAGGCACTTTCACCGGCGCGTTGGTGTTGGCAACCGCCAGACCGCGGCTGACACCTTCGGAGGAGCCCATGGCAATGGCGCGAACCACACCGTCGCCCAGTTGCTGCTGAACCTCCAGGGTCAGGTCTTTGCTTTCAACGGTCAGGGCGTCATAAACATTCGGTACCTGATCGCGGGGGAATTCCACATCGATCACGGCGCCGATAATTTGTACGATACGTCCGCTACTCATTTGCACGTTCCTCTATATAAGAGCTCTAAATTCAATTCTTTCTTTCGTCATTTCCGCCTTCGCGGGAATGACACAAGTTTGCGTTTAAACCGCTGCCGCGCCGCCGACAATTTCCGACAGCTCCTGGGTAATGGCTGCCTGGCGAGCTTTGTTGTACAGCAGTTGCAATTCGTCGATCATGTTGCCGGCGTTGTCGGTGGCGTTTTTCATGGCCAGCATCCGCGCCGCCTGTTCACAGGCTTTGTTTTCTACCACCGCCTGAAATACCTGAGATTCCACATAGCGCACCAGAAGGCCATCCAGCAGGTCTTTGGCGTCCGGCTCGTAGATATAGTCCCAGTGGTGTTTCAGTTCTTCCTCGTCGGCGGCCTGCAGAGGCAACAGCTGCGCCACTTCCGGCTTCTGGGTCATGGTGTTGACGAATTCGTTGCTCACCAGAAACAGGCGATCAATTTTGCCTTCGTCAAACGCATCCAGAGTAACCTTGACGCTGGACAGCAGATCAGCGGCGGAGGGCTCATCGCCCAGGTCGGTCACTGCGGCGGTGATGTTGCCGTTCATGCTGCCGAAGAAAGCAGTGGCCTTGTTGCCCACCACGCACAGGTCCACTTCAACGTCTTTGTCGTTCCACTCCTTCATGGCCTTGATGGTGGCTTTGAACAGGTTGATGTTCAGGCCGCCACAGAGACCGCGATCGGTGGATACCACAATAAAGCCAACGCGCTTCACCTCGCGCTCCACCAAATACTGGTGGCGATACTCCGGGGTGGCGTTGGCGATGTGGCCAATTACCGAGCGAATGCGCTGGGCGTAGGGCTTGCCCAGTTTCATGCGATCCTGGGCGCGACGCATTTTACTCGCCGCCACCAGTTCCATAGCGCTGGTGATCTTCTGTGTGCTCTGCACACTGGCTATTTTGGTTTTTACTTCTTTTCCGACTGCCATAATGTAGTCCTGAATAGGCTGGGCTTTCGCCCAGCCCGAAAACAGTTTTACCAGGTTTGGGTCGCTACAAACTTGTCCAGCGCCGCTTTAAAGCTGGCGGCGATGTCGTTGTTGTAATCACCTGTGTCGTCAACCTGCTTCATCAGCTCTGCGTGCTCCGCTTTCATGTAAGAGAGCAGGGAGGCTTCGAAGTCACCCACTTTGGCTACGTCTACTTCTTTCAGGTAGCCTTCGTTGGCGGCGTACAGAACCACGGCGGTTTCGGCAATGCTCAGCGGCGAGAACTGCTTCTGTTTCATCAGCTCAACAACGCGCTGACCGTGCTCCAGCTGGGCGCGGGTGGCGTCGTCCAGGTCGGAGGCAAACTGGGAGAATGCCGCCAGTTCACGGTACTGGGCCAGGGCCAGACGAATACCACCGCCGAGCTTTTTGATCACTTTGGTCTGCGCGGCACCACCTACCCGGGATACGGAGATACCGGCGTTGATCGCAGGGCGAATACCGGCGTTGAACATGTCCGCTTCCAGGAAGATCTGACCATCGGTAATGGAGATCACGTTGGTGGGTACAAACGCAGATACGTCACCGGCCTGGGTTTCAATAATCGGCAGAGCGGTCAAAGAACCGGTTTTGCCTTTCACTTCGCCGTTGGTAAATTTTTCAACGTAATCGGCATTAACGCGAGCGGCGCGCTCCAACAGGCGACTGTGCAGATAGAACACGTCACCGGGGTAGGCTTCACGGCCCGGTGGACGACGCAGCAGCAGGGAGATCTGGCGATAGCCCCAGGCTTGTTTGGTGAGATCATCGTAGATGATCAAGGCGTCTTCACCGCGGTCACGGTAGTACTCACCCATGGCACAACCGGCGTAAGGCGCCAGGAACTGCATGGACGCGGGGTCGGCAGCACCGGCAGCAACCACAATGGTGTGGTCCATGGCGCCGTGCTCTTCCAGTTTGCGCACCACATTGGCAATGGTGGACTGCTTCTGGCCAACCGCCACATAGATACACTTGATGCCTGTGTTCTTCTGGTTGATGATGGTGTCGATGGCAATGGCGGACTTACCCACCTGACGGTCACCAATAATCAACTCGCGCTGGCCGCGACCAATGGGGATCATGGAGTCAACGGACTTCAGACCGGTTTGCAGGGGCTGGTCAACAGACTGACGGTCAATTACACCGGGAGCGATGCGCTCAACCGGAGAGCTAACCGCAGCTTCGATAGGGCCTTTGCCGTCAATTGGGGTACCCAGTGCGTCAACCACACGGCCTTCCAATTCGGGGCCAACCGGCACTTCCAGAATACGGCTGGTGCACTTGGCTTTCTGGCCTTCCGCCAGGCCCAGGTAGTCACCCAGCACAACCGCACCCACGGAGTCGCGCTCCAGGTTGAGGGCCATGCCGTAGCTGCCGTTTTCAAATTCAATCATCTCGCCATACATCACATCGGCCAGGCCGTGGATGCGAACGATACCGTCAGAGACGGAAACAATGGTGCCCTCATTCTGGGCTTCGGTGGCGACATCCAGGCTTTCTATGCGCTGTTTGATGATGTCGCTGATTTCGGATGGATTCAGTTGCTGCATGTGCAGTTCCTCGATCTCAGGAATTTAACGCTTCGGCGAGCTTCGCCAGACGGCCGCGAACGGAACCGTCGAGCACGGTATCTCCGGCGCGAATTACCGCGCCGCCCAACAGACTATTGTCCACTTCCACCTGCAGGGTAACATCGTGGCCCAGGCGCGATTTCAGTGCCGCTGCCAGTGTGTCTTGCTGTTGTGGGCTGACTTCACTGGCGGATGTGACCTCCACCGCCAGATTTTTTTCCAGGCCCGCTTTTAACACTTCAAACTGGCTGCTGACTTCCGCCAGCAGGGGCAGACGGCGGTTGGCTGACAATGTGTGGACAAAGTTGCGACCGCTCTCGTCGAGGGTATCGCCACAAATATCGATCACTGTTTCGGCCTGTTGCGCCGCGGTGTGAGTGGGTGAAGACAGCAGGCGCTCCACCGCATCGTGCAGGGATACCGCCGCAGCGGTAGCCAGCATTGTCGACCAGTCTTGCAGTGCGCCGGCATCCACTGCGTGTTTAAACGCCGCTTTTGCGTAGGGCCGTGCCAGAGTGCTCAGTTCAGCCATATCAAACCTCGTTTACAGCTGCGCTGCCAGTTTGTCGAGCATGTCGCGGTTGGCGTTCTCGTCGATCTGGGTTTCGAGAATTTTCTCGGCACCCTGAACGGCGAGCGTGGCCACTTTGCCGCGCAGCTCTTCTTTGGCGCGGTTTATTTCCTGATCGATCTCGGCTTGAGCGGCAGCTTTCAGGCGGTTGCCTTCAGCGATGGCCTGCTCTTTAGCCTCGTCTACGATCTGGTTAGCCCGCTTGTTGGCCTGCTCGATGATGCCCGCCGCTTCTTGCTTGGCTTCTTTCATCTGATCGGCCGCCTTGTTTTGCGCCAGTTCCAGATCGCGACTGGCGCGGTCGGCCGCTTCCAGTCCTTCTTCGATCTTTTTCTTGCGCTCTTCCAAGGCATTGATGATTGCTGGCCACACAGTCTTCATGCAGAACCACACAAAGATTGCGAACACAATCACCTGGCAAAACATTGTCAGGTTAATCACGCCAGTACCCTCGTTTCAGTAAACATTAAATCGTCGCTTCCAATATTACTGTGCTTAGGCAGCAGCGTTGGGGTCACCAGCGAAGATCAGCATCAGAGCGATACCAACACCGATAATGGGGATAGCGTCGATCAGGCCGGCCAGCAGGAACATCTTGCCCTGCAGCATGGGTCCAAGTTCGGGCTGACGCGCGGTGCCTTCAATCAGCTTACCACCCAGCAGGCCCATACCAACGGCAGCACCCAGTGCACCCAGACCCAACATAATTGCAGCTGCGATCAACAACATGACTTTCTCCTAGTTTTTAAAGGTAGTTTTAAGGTCAAAAATAAACTTCGTTCTTACTTACAAAAGCACAGTAAGGATCAGTGATCCTCGTGAGCCATGCTGAGGTAAACCACCGTCAGCACGGTAAAAATAAAGGCCTGCAGAGTAATAACCAGAATATGGAATACCGCCCAGCCCCACTGCATAAAGCCACCGGCCAGCAGGCTCATACCGCCGGCCACCGCCAGTTCAACCATCAACAACAAAATGGTTTTGCCGGTGCTGAGCTTGCCTTTCATGTTCAGCCAGCAGGTGAAAATTACCACCACCAGTACAGTGATCCAGTACGCCAGCACAAAACTGTCACCAAACAGGCTTTGCAGGCCGCCACCAAAGGCACCGGCACCCATGGCACCGGTGAACATCAGGGCGATCAGGATAAAGATCATCTCACCGGCGTACATGTTGCCGAACAGTCGCAAACCCAGAGAGAACGGCTTGGCCAACAGGCCCAGCAGTTCCATAAACAGGTTGATGGGAATAAACGCCCAGTGGTTGAAAGGGTGCATGGTGAGTTCTTTGACAAACCCGAAGCCCTTGATTTTGATGCCGTAGAACAACATCAGGATAAACACACCGATGGCCATACCCAGGGTGACATTGGGGTCTGTGGAGGGCACGATCTTCTGGAAGTGAACCCCCATGGCCGCCAGCGCAGCGGGAATCAGATCCACCGGGATCAAATCCATCAAGTTCATCAGGAACACCCACACAAAGATGGTCAATGCCAGCGGAGCCACCATCTTGTTGCGGCCGTGAAAAGTGTCTTTCACCAGACCGGAGATAAATTCAACACACCATTCCACCATATTCTGCAAACCGCCGGGGATGCCGGTTGTGGCTTTTTTGGCAGCGGCGCGAAAAACCAGCAAAAAGATAACTCCGAGGCCGATGGACCACATCATGGAATCCATATGGATAGCCATAAAGCCCATTTCTTTTACTTCTTCGGTGGAGTGTGCAAACCCCCAGCTGCCGTCCGGGTGACGACCGTAAACCAGGTTGGTCAGGTGGTGTTCGATGTATTCTTTCGTGGTCGGGTTTTCGCCAGCCATCAAATCTCTCGCACGTCTTTATGGTCTTATCGAGCGCCGTTTATCACTTTTGCCGTAACAAACAGCTGCACAAAAATCATGGCACCAAAGGAGGTAAACAAAGCAACCGGCTCAACCCATTCAAAGCGCTTGAACACTACTGCAAATAGCGCCGCACTCAACAGAATCTTGCCGCTCTCCCCCCGGTACATCGCATTCACAATATTCCGCACCTGGCGGGCACCTGTGTAGCGATAGGCCTGGCGGGTAAACCAGGCGTGGGGGATTATCTGAATCAACCCCCCTACGGCAGCAGACGCTGCCAGCCTGCTGTCGACAGGCAAAACTGCCAGCGACAACAAGGCTAAAATCAACAACTGGATCCAGGCGACTCGATGAACCGGCGGGGGCGCAATCTGGGCCATATGCCAGCTCCTGTGAAGCCTTTCACTTTTTACAACAATCAAACCGGCCACGGGAGGGCCGGTCTGGGCGGCGCAATTATAGGTAGTTCAAGGTTGCAGTTCAATGTTTGTGGTTATCTTTATCAGGTCAATCGGGCTTAAAACCTCCTGACCCGTCATTCCTGCGCAGGCGGAAATCCAGAAACCACCGTATTGCAAAGTTTTGGTGCCATATCTCATATGGATCCCCGCCTGCGCGGGGATGACGCTTGTTTTGACGTTATCGTCAGTAAATGATTTTTCAGAACCGTAGAAACATGTTGGCTTTTTGTTGAAAGGATTAAGCGCCAGCGACGCCATCGCGGAAATAGTGCATTTTTAGAAGTGCCGTTATGACCTTATTTTATATGGGCATCACTTTATATGGGCAAGTATGCCGTCCAATTCATCCAGACTGTTGTACTTGAACACCAGTTTGCCCTTGCCTTTGGCGCTGTGCTGCACCATTACCGGTACGCCCACCTGATCCGACAGCTTGTCCTGCAAGCGCACAATATCCGGGCTGACTGAGGGCGACTGTTTTTCTGCGGAACCCTGCTCCTGCAGGCGGCGTACCAGTGCCTCTGCCTGACGCACGGTCATCCCCTTGGCCACCACTGCCCGCGCCGCTTCGATTTGCTGACCGCCTTTGATGCCCAACAGGGCACGAGCGTGACCCATTTCCAGATCGCCGTGTTCCAGCAGGCGGCGGGGTTCTTCTTCCAGGGCCATCAGCCGCATCAGGTTGGTGACGGCGGTGCGGGATTTACCCACCGCGGTAGCCACTTCCTGCTGGGTGAGTTCAAATTCGTTTTGCAGGCGAATCAGTGCCTGAGCTTCTTCGATGGCGTTGAGGTCTTCCCGCTGGATATTCTCGATCAGCGCCATGGCGATGGCGGTTTCGTCCGGCACATCCTTGATCAGGGTAGGCACTTCCGCCAGCTCCGCCATCTGCGCGGCGCGCCAGCGGCGCTCACCGGCAATGATTTCGTAGCGGTTGTCACCGATGGGGCGCACCACGATGGGCTGCATAATGCCCTGGGCGCGAATGGAATTGGCCAGCTCTTCCAACGCCTCCGGGTGCATATCCCGGCGCGGCTGATATTTGCCCCGCTGCAGAAATTCCACCGGCAGCTTTTTCAGTTGATCACCACTGGCGGGGGCAGAGATATCCACACCCACACCGGGTTGCTCGACAACAGTTTGGGTGATTTCGGGGCTGAGCAGGGCATCGAGGCCACGACCAAGTTTGCGTTTCACCATGACCTTTCCCCTTATGCGCTCACAGTTTGACGGGTCTCTGCCCGGTGGCGATTGATAATTTCCCCGGCCAGGCCAATGTAGGCCAGCGACCCCTTGGAGTGTTTGTCGTAGACAATGGCGGGCTCACCGTAACTGGGCGCCTCTGCCAAACGCACATTGCGGGGGATGTACACCCGATACACCTTGTCGCCAAAGTGCTTGCGCAGTTGGGTGGTGACTTCATTGGTGAGGCTGTTGCGCGGGTCGTACATGGTACGCAGGATGCCTTCGATTTTCAGGTGCGGGTTGATCACTTTGTTGATCTGCTGGACTGTTTCCATCAGTGCCGACAAGCCTTCCAGAGCGTAATACTCACACTGCATGGGAATAATCACCCCGTGGCTGGCGGTGAGCGCGTTGATGGTAAGCATGCTCAGGGCGGGCGGACAGTCGATAATCACGTAGTCGTATTGCTCGCGCACTTTCAGCAGCGCGTAGTAGAGGCGACTCTCCTTGTTGGCCACGGACAGCAGTTCCACCTCGGCGGCGGTGAGATCGGCGTTGGCGGGCAACACATCGAACTTGCCGGACTCACAGGGTTGAATGACCTGGCTGATTTCCGATTCGCCAGTAAGCACATCCAGCACGGTTTCTTCCAGTTCGTTTTTATCGATACCGCAACCCATGGTGGCGTTGCCCTGGGCGTCCATATCCACCATCAGCACCCGCTTGCCAAAGCTGGCCAGGGACGCAGACAGGTTGACGCTGGTGGTGGTTTTACCGACACCGCCTTTCTGATTAACAATCGCGAGAGTCCGACTCACTGAATTATTCCCGAATAATTTCAATCAGGTGGCGTTCGGCGTCGACACCGGGCACCTGCAATGGATGAGAGGCAACGACCTTATAGGGTTTTTCCAAAGCGCTCAACTCATCCGTGGGCAACTTGCCCTTCATGGCGTAAAAACGGCCTTTTTCTGCCACCAGGTGCGCGCATTTTTCCAGCATATCCGGCAGGCTGGTAAAGGCGCGGCTGAGCACCCCGCAGTAACCGCCGGGGCGACCGTCAAATTTCTCCACCCGAGTCTGCTGCTCCACCACATTGCCCAGCTTCAATTTGTGGCGGGTCTGAAACACAAAGCGCATCTTTTTGCCGTTGCTGTCAATCAGCTGGAACGTCTTTTCTGGAAATACGATGGCCAGGGGAATGCCGGGAATGCCCGGGCCGGTGCCCACATCCACAAAATGATCGCCACACAGCAGCGGCGCTGCCGCCAGGCTATCGAGAATATGCAGGCACAGCATCTGCTCCGGATCGCGAATGGCGGTGAGGTTATAGGCCTTGTTCCAGCGCTGCAGTTCGTCGAGGTAAGTCAGGAGCAGGGCGATTTGTTGGTCGCTGAGTTCGAGGCCGAGTTCGACGACGCCGGTGCGAAGCTTATGATCCAGAGGGTGCTGTTCCACTTTGTGCTATTCCGGTGTTGTTGGACGTTAGAGGTTAGACGTTGGACGAAACTGCGGATCTCACTTCGTCGAACATCCAACGTCTAACAGTTTAATTACGCGCCTTTCTATCCACTGTCATCCTGAGGAGCGCAGTGACGAAGGATCTCGTAATTCAGGACTGTGAGATCCTTCGCTGCGCTCAGGATGACGACGATCATGCACTTCTTCGCTTGGCAGAGTGCTTCTTCAGGTAAACCAACAACAGCGAAGCTGCCGCCGGAGTAACGCCGGGAATACGCACTGCGCGCCCCAGGGTTTGCGGCCTGGCTTCGCCGAGTTTTTGCTTCACTTCGTTGGAAAGCCCTTTCACCACCTGGTAGTCAAAGTCATCGGGGATGGCGGTATCTTCCTGGGCTTTGAGACGGTCGATATCTTCCTGCTGGCGGTCGATATAACCGGCGTATTTGGCGTCGATTTCCACCTGCTCTGCCACCGCTTCCTGCACCCTGTGTTCCGGGTTCAAGGCGGCGATATCGCTGTAAGTCAACTCCGGGCGTTTAACCAGGTCGTGCAGGTTGTATTCGCGCACCATAGGGCTGCTGAGCTTGTCTTTTAATTGCTCAGCCTGGGCAGAGCCCGGCTGAATCCAGGTGCTTTTCAGGCGCTCCTGTTCGGCACCAATGGCATCGCGCTTTTGGTTGAATTGTTGCCAGCGGTGGTCATCCACCAGGCCCAGCTCCCGACCTTTTTCCGTCAGGCGCAGATCGGCGTTATCCTCCCGCAGCAGCAGGCGGTATTCCGCACGGCTGGTGAACATGCGGTAGGGCTCGCTGGTGCCCAAGGTAATCAGGTCGTCCACCAGTACGCCAATATAGGCTTCATCGCGACGGGGGCACCAGGGGTCTTTACCCTGAATTGCCAGTGCCGCATTGGTGCCTGCCAGCAAACCCTGAGCCGCAGCCTCTTCGTAGCCGGTGGTGCCGTTGATCTGGCCAGCAAAGTAGAGCCCGCCGATAAACTTGCTTTCCAGTGAGTAGTGCAAATCCCGGGGATCGAAAAAATCGTACTCGATGGCGTAGCCCGGCCGGGTGATATGGGCGTTTTCAAAACCGCGAATGGAGCGCACCAAATCCAGCTGCACATCAAAGGGCAAACTGGTGGATATGCCATTGGGGTACAGCTCGTGGGTATTCAGGCCCTCCGGCTCCACAAAAATCTGGTGGCTGTTTTTATCCGCAAAGCGCACGATTTTGTCTTCGATGGAGGGGCAATAGCGCGGCCCCACCCCTTCAATCACCCCGCTGTACATGGGGGAGCGATCCAGACCGTTGCGAATCACATCGTGGGTGGTTTCGTTGGTGTGGGTGATATAGCAGCACAGCTGACGCGGGTGCTGTTCGCGGCTACCCAGATAAGACATCACCGGCAATGGGGTGTCACCCCACTGCTCCTGCATTACCGAGAAATCCACACTGCGGGCGTCGATACGCGGCGGCGTGCCGGTTTTCAGGCGCTCCACCCGCAACGGCAACTCCCGCAGGCGCTGGGCCAGTGACACTGACGGCGGGTCACCGGCGCGGCCACCGGAATAATTCTGCATACCCACATGAATCTGGCCGCCGAGAAAAGTACCGGCGGTCAACACCACAGTTTGCGCGTAAAACGACAACCCCATCTGGGTTTTGGCGCCGATTACCCGGTCACCCTCCAGAATCAGATCATCCACCGCCTGCTGAAAGATAGACAGATTGGGCTGGTTTTCCAGAGTTTCGCGAATCGCCGCCTTGTACAGTGCCCTGTCCGCCTGGGCGCGGGTAGCGCGCACCGCCGGCCCTTTGCGGGCATTGAGCACACGAAACTGAACACCCCCAAAATCGGTGGCGGTGGCCATGGCGCCACCCAGGGCATCCACTTCTTTCACCAAATGACTTTTGCCAATGCCACCGATGGCCGGGTTGCAGGACATCTGCCCCAGAGTTTCGATATTGTGGCTCAACAGCAAGGTGCGACAGCCCATACGCGCCGCCGCCAGGCAAGCCTCGGTGCCCGCATGACCACCACCCACCACAATGACGTCGAACTGCTCAGGATAACGCATGACAATCACCTGCTGTTAAAAAGGTTGGCAATTATACGGAAGTTTTGTTTTTGACGTTAAAGAACATGATTAATTTATATATCTTTCTTATATAGAGAGGTTTTTTATATTAGTAGTAATTATTAAGGTGCCATATTTTTGTAGATAAGCCCATTTTTTTAATTTATATCAATGGCTTACTTAACTTGAAAGGTTGCGGATAAATGCAGTAGAGGGTGGGGAAAGGCCCTGTTAAAGCTGTGGATGGAAAGTGCCCTTATCCACAGGTGAACAGAACGTTGATTTTTATCCACATTTATCCACAGCTTCATCCCCGGTTTTTGCTGGTTTCAATTCACAGGATAATCACAGCACCTCTACGTGGTGCGGCCCTGTAAGGTATTGGGGATTTCAGACCTTACAGGGCGGCAAGTTTGGGTGGGTATTTTCCGATAATTTGATGTGAAGATTCAGAGTCAGGTGAAGCCTTTCCAGACCGTCTGCGGCACGGATGCCACAGAAGAGCTTACAAGGATGTATCTACAGCGTGTCTGGAAAGGCTTCACCTGGCTTTGGATCGCCCCGGACACTGAATATAATTTTTATTTGCTTCACCCACCCCTTTTGTTTAAAATCGCCCGCCCTTTGGGTCTGTTGCCCAACACATATTACTTTGCAAAGTTGTTATACACGGCTGTTTCATATAGGTACTGAGCCATGAAAAGAACATTCCAACCCAGCGTTATCAAGCGCAAGCGCACCCACGGTTTTCGCGCTCGTATGGCTACCAAAAACGGTCGCCTGGTACTGAACCGTCGTCGCGCCAAAGGCCGCAAGCGTCTGGCTGCTTAATCAAGCCTGCGCCAACCACCAACGGGGGCGGCAGTGTGAACGAATCAAGCTGCGTAAAGCCCTCTGGTGGTGATTTTAGTCGTATCAAGCGGCTGCTAAATGCAAAGCAGTTCCAAAGAGTCTTCGACGGCGCTGCGTACAAGATTGGCCATTCCCACCTGTTGCTGCTGGCTACCCCCAATACTCTCGACCACCCGCGCCTGGGTCTGGTCGTCGCCAAAAAGAACGTTCGTCACGCCGTAGACCGCAACAAGGTCAAACGGATTGCCCGCGAGTGCTTTCGCCACAAGCAACAGACACTTGGATCACTGGACATTATCGTGCTGGCTCGGCGCGGTATTGGAGAGCTGGACAACAATCAACTGCACAAACTGTTTGACGGCTCTTTCAGGCGCCTGTGCAAAAAGGCGGCGGGGGCAAAAGGTGATTAAGAAGCTGCTTACCGGGCCAATTCGTGGTTACCGGCGCTTTGTCAGTCCGCTGCTGGGCAGCAATTGTCGCTTTCACCCCACTTGTTCTGAATACGCGATTGAAGCCATTGAAGGGCACGGCGCTCTAAAAGGGCTTTATCTATCGGGGCGGCGCCTTATAAAATGCCACCCTTTCCATGAAGGTGGCTACGACCCGGTTCCCGGTGTCGATAAAAACAGCGCAACTTCCCCAAAACCCGAATTTACTGATACTGAGAATTAAAGATGGATTGGCAACGCACCTTACTGTTGGGCGGCATAGGCATTGTTGTGGTTATGTTGTTTCAGGAATGGAACAAATTTGAGCAGCAACACAAGCCGGTGGAAGATACCCGTACCGTTGTTGATATTCCCAGCGATGCTCCTGCACCGGATGTTCTCAATGAGCAGGTTGTGTCCTCCGGTGACGATGTACCTTCAGTATCTTCCTCACAACCTCAAGTGCAGCCTGTAAACGAAGTCGCGAATAGCGTCTTGATTTCGGTAAACACGGATGTGCTGGAAATGCTGATCAACCCCCGGGGTGGCGATATTGTCAAAGTGGCGTTACCCAAGTATTTGAAAAAACTGGATGAGGACGACCCCTATATCCTGCTCAACCAGACCAGCAGCCACATCTATATTGCCCAGAGTGGTTTGATTGGCAAAAACGGCACCGACAAAAGCGGTGGTGTGCGGCCACTGTTTACCAGTGCTTCCAGCCGTTATGACATACAGGGTGACGAACTGGTTGTCGACCTGAGTCACCAACAGGGCGATGTGTCTATCACCAAGCGTTTTACCTTCCGCCGCGGCGACTATCTGGTGGATATCGATTACCTGATCGACAACCGCAGTGCGGAAAACTGGCAGGCAAATATTTACGCCCAGATCAAACGGGACACCAGTGTGCCGGACTCGGATGCGGGTTTTGGTATGCAGCCGTATGTTGGCGCAGCCATCACGACCCCGGAGGAAAATTACACCAAACTGTCGTTTGATGATATTCGTGAAAAGCGTTTCGATGAGACCTACACCGGTGGTTGGGTGGCCATGTTGCAGCACTACTTTATGAGTGCCTGGGTGCCGCAACAGGATGAAGATAACAACTACAAATTGCGACGTCTGAGCAACGGCGACTACTCACTGGGTTATGTGGGGCCAGGGCATCAGGTGGCTGCGGGACAGAGTGGTACTTTGAAAACCCGCTTTTACGCTGGCCCGAAAATCATCGAGGACCTTGAAGCCATTCATCAACATCTGGATTTGACGGTGGACCACGGTTGGGCCTGGTGGATATCCAAACCGCTGTTCTGGTTGCTGGACTTTTTGCACAACTTTGTCGGCAACTGGGGTTGGGCGATTTTGTTACTGACCCTGTGTGTGCGCATTCCCATGTACCCGCTGTTTGCCAAAAGCGCCCGCTCCATGGCTGGCATGCGCAAAATCCAGCCGGAAATGCAGCGCCTGAAAGAGCTGTATGGCGATGACCGCCAGAAAATGTCACAGGAAATGATGGGTCTGTACAAAAAGCACGGTGTGAACCCCATGGGGGGGTGCCTGCCCATGTTGCTGCCCATGCCGATTTTCCTCGGCCTGTATTACATGCTGTTTGAAAGTGTCGAGTTGCGCCACGCGGACTGGTTGTGGATTGCCGACTTGTCGGTGAAAGACCCGCTGTTTATTCTGCCGCTGATTATGGGCCTGACCATGTGGATTCAGCAAAAGCTCAACCCGCAGCCGGCAGAAGCGAGCATGGCTACCGCCATGAAAATCATGCCCATCATGTTTACCTTTATGTTTATGTGGTTCCCGGCGGGCCTGGTGCTGTACTGGACAGTGAACAATGTGTTCTCCATTGCCCAGAGTTGGTTTGTGAATAAAAAGCTGGGTGTGTAAAGCGTTGAACGTTTGATGTTCGACGTTGGACGAGGGCGGCTGTGGCCGCCCTTTGCGTTTTTGGCTCGGGCTGTTTTTTCGTCAAACATCGAACCTCCAACATCAAACCGCTAAAATCTCTTTATGACCGATATAGCCATTATCAACACCGATACCATTGCCGCCGTTGCTACTGCCCCAGGCCGCGGAGGGGTGGGGATTATTCGCATCAGCGGGCCGCGCACTCGGGAAATTGCCGAGCGGGTTGTGGGCAAACTGCCAGCGGAAAGGATGGCCACCTTTGCCCGCTTTAAAGATGTGGATGGTCAGGTAATAGACGAAGGGGTGGCGTTGTTTTTTCCGGGGCCAAATTCCTTTACCGGCGAAGATGTGCTGGAGTTGCAGGGTCATGGCGGCCCGGTAATTCTCGATACTCTGCTGAGTACTCTCAGTGAATTGGGAGTTCGCCTGGCACGGCCAGGGGAATTTTCCGAGCGTGCCTTTCTCAATGACAAGTTGGATCTGGCTCAGGCCGAGGCCATTGCGGATTTGATCGACGCCTCTTCCGAGCAGGCGGCGCGCTGCGCGTTGCGCTCTTTACAGGGCGAATTTTCCCAACAGGTGCACAGCCTCACGGATGGGCTGATTCAACTGCGTATTTATGTGGAGGCGGCCATCGATTTCCCGGAGGAGGAAATCAATTTTCTCGGCGATTCCAAAGTGGGTCAGGATTTGCAGGAGTTGCTCGATCAGTTGGCGAGTATTTTTGCCCGAGCTCGACAAGGGGCGCTGATTCAGGAAGGTATGACGGTGGTGATTGCCGGCAAGCCCAACGCTGGTAAATCCTGTTTATTGAACGCTCTGTCCGGGAAAGACAGTGCCATCGTTACCGATATTGAAGGCACCACCCGGGATGTGTTGCGGGAGCGTATACACCTGGATGGTATGCCGCTGCACATTATTGATACTGCCGGTTTGCGGGACAGTGATGATGCGGTGGAGCAGGAGGGTATTCGCCGTGCCTGGAAGGAAATCGATAGCGCCGACCGCATTCTGTTTGTGATTGACAGCAGCAAGGATTACTCACTGGATACCCGCGCCAACTGGCCGGACTACTTTGCCCGTCACCCTGAGCGGGACAATATTACTTTTGTGCTCAACAAGGTGGATATTTCCGGCATAGGTACAGAGGTCAGCGAAGATCAGGGCCACCCGGTGATTCGTCTTTCCGCTCGCCAGGGTGAAGGTATCGATACACTTACTGACCACCTCAAGCAATGCATGGGATTCTCCGGTGTGGGGGAGGGCAGCTTTACTGCTCGTCGCCGCCATATTGTCGCTTTGGAAAAAGCGCGGGAGTTTATGCTCAATGGCCAACAACAGTTGAATCAGGCAGCAGCCGGTGAATTGCTGGCAGAGGATTTGCGCCAGGCGCAGCAGGTGCTGGGGGAAATTACCGGGGCTTTTACCAGCGACGATTTGCTGGGGCGGATATTTAGTAGTTTTTGTATTGGTAAGTAGATGTTTCTTTCGGGGCTGGTGGCGGCTCGAAGTTGATTTTACCTTTTCAGACACGCTGTAAATACTTCCCTGTAAGCTCGGATGCGGCATCCATGCCGCATACGGTCTGAAAAGGTAAAATCAACTCCGGGCCTTCAATTCTGGCTTTGGCTCACCGCCCAACTTGCTAAGCCTTAAGCCTTAAGGCTTGTTTTTATGACCATTGCAGGAAAGCAAGTCAGAAAAATATAGGTATGCAGTTACTAACCAGCTAACCCTTTGGTCTTCCCTAAGGGCCAAATCCGGGGAAAATAATCCTCTGTAAAATCACACTTTAATCACAGGTTATCCACAGTTGTTGGTTGTTTTTTAATCAGTAATTGTGTGCTTTTCTGTGAATATTATTACACTATTAAAATTTAATAAGATATTGATAATTAAGGAATAAATACTTTTTTGGTGGTTGGGGAATAAATTTTTCTGAGTGTGGATAACCGGATCGACTCGCGCTATGCTTACCGCCTTTCATATCCATCCTGTAAAGAACATCAATAACAGAACAATCTATATAAAAAGGGGGGAGACGTTGGCCCAGTTACTTTGGGATAAATGTCAGGGGTATCTTCGCGACGAGTTGCCAGATCAGCAATTCAATACCTGGATACGACCGCTGCAGGTGGATGCCACCGCCTGCCCAAAAACCATCGACACCATTCGCTTGTTGGCTCCCAACCGGTTTGTTCAGGATTGGGTGGCGGACAAGTTTTTGCAGCGCATTCGCGAATTGATGCAGCAGGTTGGTGAAAAAAATTACGACGTGGTGGTCGAGTCCCGCGCAGTCGCGCGACCGGGTTTTGTGGCTTTGCAAAAATCTGATGTGCCCGCCAGGGTCAACAAAACTGCTCTGTTGGCAGATAGACCCGCAGCTCAAAAAGCACCGGAAGCTGTGCTTGAAAGCACCTCACTTGAAAGTACCTCACTTGAGAGCACTTCACTCGGAAGTACCTCTACCAGACCGGTGGCGTCCATGGTGTCTGCTGTTCGCCAGCCGGCAGCCAGTAAACCCAAAACGGCGGATATTGATGTTCGCGAAGTGGAAGGTGGTTTGCACCACAAAAACAACATCAACGCCACATTCACTTTTCAGTCTTTTGTCGAGGGTAAGTCCAACCAACTGGCTTTGGCTGCGGCCCGCCAGGTAGCGGAAAACCCGGGGGGCTCTTATAACCCGCTGTTTATCTACGGTGGTGTTGGCCTGGGTAAAACCCACTTGATGCACGCGGTGGGCAATGCCCTGCGGGAGCAAAAACCCAACGCCAAGGTGGTGTATCTGCACTCCGAGCGTTTTGTGGCGGATATGGTCAAAGCGTTGCAGTTGAATGCCATTAATGACTTCAAGCGTTTTTACCGTTCTGTGGATGCCTTGCTGATTGATGATATTCAATTCTTCGCCGGCAAAGAGCGCTCCCAGGAGGAGTTTTTCCACACCTTTAATGCCCTGCTTGAAGGTGGCCAGCAGATGATCCTTACCTGCGACCGCTACCCCAAGGAAATTGACCAGATGGAGGAGCGCCTCAAGTCTCGTTTTGGTTGGGGTCTGACTGTGGCGGTAGAGCCCCCGGAACTGGAAACCCGGGTGGCGATTCTGATGAAAAAAGCGGATCAGGCAAAAATGAACCTCTCATCTGAGGCGGCCTTTTTTCTTGCTCAGAGAGTGCGCTCCAATGTCCGTGAGCTAGAGGGGGCGTTGAAAAGAGTAATAGCAAGTGCTCACTTCACAGGCAAGCCAATCGACATCGACCTGATTCGGGAATCTCTCAAAGACCTGCTGGCCCTGCAGGACAAGCTGGTAACTGTGGACAACATTCAGCGGGTAGTGGCGGAATATTACAAACTGAAAATGTCGGATTTGTTGTCCAAGCGCCGCAGCCGCTCGGTAGCCCGGCCGCGCCAGGTGGCCATGGCTCTGGCCAAGGAACTCACCAACCACAGCTTGCCGGAAATTGGCGAAGCCTTCAGTGGCCGCGACCACACCACCGTATTGCACGCCTGCCGCAAGATCAAAGAGTTGCAGGAGAGCAACCACGAAATGCGCGATGATATGAAACACCTGCTGCGTCTGCTCACCACTTGATTTATTATTAGCGGGTTGGAGAAGGGTGTAACCGCCCTTTTTGATTATTGTTAAAAACTATAAATTCATCGGTATTAATAAAGAAGGGCGCTATGAAATTTACTGTATCCAGGGAAAGTTTTTTAAAGCCGTTGCAGTTGGTATTGGGTGTAGTAGAACGCCGTCAAACCCTGCCTGTTTTGTCCAATGTGTTGATGGCATTGGATGACAAGCGCCTGTCTCTTACCGGCACCGACCTGGAAGTGGAAATTGTCGGTCATGTGGAATTGGAGCAAGATGGCGATTCCGGTGAAATTACGGTACCGGCCCGCAAGCTGATGGATATTGTTCGCTCCCTTCCCGAAGGTGCGGAAATCAAATTTTCGGAAAAGGATGGCCGCGCCATTCTGCAGAGCGGACGCAGCCGTTTTACCCTGTCCACTCTGCCCGCCAGCGATTTCCCCAATGTGGACGAAGGTGAAGGTCGCCTGGAATTAAAGCTGCCCGCTTCTGAATTGAAATACCTGATCGACAGCACCGCCTTTGCCATGGCCCAGCAAGATGTGCGTTATTACCTCAACGGCATGTTGTGGGAAGCAGAGGGTGGCAAGCTGCGGGCGGTTGCCACTGACGGTCACCGCCTGGCTATGTCTACTCGGCCTCTGGATGCGGAGGTCAGTGAAAAAATCTCTGCCATTATCCCCCGCAAGGGTGTGATGGAATTATCTCGCCTACTGACGGAAAGCAACGATATTGTGATGGTGGTGGGCAACAACCATGTCCGTATCGGTGGCGATGATTTCCGCTTTACTTCGAAGCTGGTGGATGGCTCTTACCCTGACTACGAAAGAGTATTGCCAAAAGGGGGCACCAAAGAGGTTATTGGCGACCGTGCAGGGCTCAAGCAGGCTTTTAGCCGTGCGGCGATTCTCTCCAACGAAAAGTACCGTGGTGTGCGCCTGATGCTCAGTAACGAATTGCTGAAAATCGTTGCCAATAACCCGGAGCAGGAAGAAGCGGAAGAAGAAATCGGCGTAAATTACAACGGCGAAGAATTGGAAATTGGCTTTAATGTCAGCTATCTGCTGGATGTGCTCAATGTGCTGCCGGGGGATAACACCCGCTTTACCCTGTCTGATTCCAACAGTTCGGCTTTGGTGGCCGATCCGGAGAACGAAGACAGTGTGTATGTTGTTATGCCCATGCGTTTATAAACAAGGTAACAGGGCGCAGGTAACAGGTGTTCAAAAACACTGATCTGATTTCCCTGCAACCTGTACCCTCAAGCCTGTAATCTTTGAATATGTATATCAAAAAGCTGGATGTGCACCGGTTGCGTAACCTGGAGCACATCCAGCTTTCTTTTTGCCCGGGCGCCAACCTTATTCACGGTACCAACGGCAGTGGCAAAACCTCCCTATTGGAAGCGCTCTATCTTCTGGGTCGCGGGCGTTCTTTTCGCAGCCGCAATATCCGTACGGTTATCCAGCATGACACGCAAGATTGTGTGGTGTTTGCTCAACTGCATGATCCGGTCGGTGAGCGGGACATTACCATTGGTGTTCAGCGCACTCGCAAGGGGGATTTCCGCTTTAAGGTGAATGGTGAGTTGATGCCTACGGCCGCCTCATTGGTGGAGGAGCTGCCCATCCAATTACTCAACAGCCACAGCTTTGAACTGCTGGAAGGTGGGCCGTTAAACCGCCGACAGTTTCTGGATTGGGGAGTGTTCCACGTGGAACATGATTATCCGAGCTTGTGGAAAGCCTTTCAGCGCTGTCTCAAGCACCGCAATTCACTGCTGCGACATGATAGAATAGGCGGTCGCCTTGACGATGGGGCAGCAGAGCAATTGTCAGTTTGGGATCAGGAGTTTACTCGTCTCAGTGAGCAGGTGGATCAAAGTCGCCAAACTTATCTGAGCCAGTTTAAGCCGGTGTTTCAAGACATATTGCAAAGCCTCACCGAGGTTAAGGAGTTAGGTTTTGGCTACCACCCTGGTTGGGACAGTCAACGACCCTTAATTGATGTGTTGCAAGAATCTACTGAGCGAGATCGCAAGAGTCGCACCAGTAACTACGGGGCTCATCGAGCGGATTTGAAAGTAAAAGTGGCTGGTCGAGCGGCTGCGGAAGTGCTCTCCCGAGGGCAGATAAAAACGGTAGTGTGCGCTCTGCGAATTGCTCAGGGCTACCTTTACCACCAAATTACCGGTAAGCAGTGTGTCTATTTGTTGGACGACCTGCCCGCGGAACTCGACAGCTACCACCGCCAGCGTGTGGGTCAGCTGTTGAATGAATTGGGGGCACAGGTGTTTATCACCGGTGTCTTTAAAGAAGATTTACAGGCGGCCTGGCCGCAAGATGGTGAAGTGAAAATGTTCCACGTGGAACATGGCGTTATTTCTCCGCAATAAAAAACGTTTGGAAGGTAAGAATGAGCGAAGAACAGGATTACGGCTCCGATAGCATCAAAGTATTGAAAGGTCTGGATGCGGTACGCAAGCGCCCGGGCATGTATATCGGTGACACTGACGACGGCACCGGCCTGCACCATATGGTGTTTGAAATTGTCGATAACTCCATCGATGAGGCGCTGGCGGGGCATTGCAGCGAAATCCGTGTCACCATTCACCCAGACGAATCTGTTTCAGTATCAGATAATGGCCGTGGTATTCCTACCGATGTGCACGAAGAAGGGGTGTCAGCAGCAGAAGTGATTATGACGGTGCTTCACGCCGGCGGCAAATTCGACGATAACAGCTACAAAGTGTCCGGCGGCCTGCACGGTGTCGGTGTATCTGTGGTAAACGCCCTCTCCAAAAAGCTGCGCCTTACCATTCGCCGTAACGGACAGGTGCATGAACAGGTGTATCGACACGGTGTGCCTGACGAACCCCTGAAAGTGATCGGTGAAACTCAGGATTCCGGTACCTCAGTACAATTCTGGGCATCTGAGGATACTTTTAGCAATATCAACTTCCACTACGACATTCTCGCCAAGCGCTTGCGGGAACTGTCGTTCCTTAACTCTGGTGTGCGCATCGTTTTGGCGGACGAGCGCAGTGGCAAGGAAGAAACCTACGAATACGAAGGTGGCTTGAGTGCTTTTGTGGAATACCTGAACAAAAACAAAAGTGCGGTAAACGATGTATTTCACTTCACCAGCCAGCGGGAAGAAGATGAAATAGGTGTTGAGGTGGCGTTGCAGTGGAACGACAGCTACCAGGAAAATGTTTACTGCTACACCAACAATATTCCCCAGCGAGACGGGGGCACGCATATGGCGGGCTTTCGCGCTGCATTGACTCGTGGCCTCAACAACTACATCGAAAAAGAAGGCTTGGGCGCCAAAAGCAAAGTTAACACCACCGGCGATGATGCCCGTGAAGGCTTAACGGCCATTATCTCGGTGAAAGTCCCCGACCCGAAGTTCAGCTCACAGACCAAAGACAAACTGGTGAGCTCTGAGGTAAAAAGTGCAGTAGAACAGGAAATGGGTGAGAAATTTGCCGATTACCTGTTGGAAAACCCCCAGGAGGCCAAGCTGGTAGTCACCAAAATGATCGAAGCTGCCCGCGCCCGTGATGCCGCCCGCAAAGCCCGGGAAATGACCCGGCGCAAAGGTGCTTTGGATATCGCTGGTCTGCCGGGCAAGCTGGCAGACTGCCAGGAGAAAGACCCGGCGTTGTCTGAAATCTATCTGGTGGAGGGCGATTCCGCCGGTGGTTCCGCCAAGCAGGGCCGCGACCGCCGCACCCAGGCGATTCTGCCCCTCAAAGGCAAGATTCTCAATGTGGAGAAAGCGCGCTTCGACAAAATGCTGTCCAGCGCCGAAGTGGGTACTTTGATTACCGCGCTGGGTTGCGGAATTGGCGCCCAGGAGTTCGACCCGGACAAAATCCGCTACCACAATATTGTGATCATGACCGATGCGGATGTGGATGGCTCTCACATCCGCACCTTGCTATTGACCTTCTTCTTCCGCCAAATGCGCGAGTTGATTGAGCGCGGTTACGTTTATATTGCCCAGCCGCCACTGTACAAAATCAGCAAAGGCAAGCAGGAACAATACCTCAAAGATGAAGCGGCTCTGGAAGCCTTCCTGACAAACTCCGCTATGGAAGGGGCCAGCCTGCACGTTAACGCCGATGCCCCAGGTATCGCCGGCACAGCTCTGGAAACCATGGTAGCTCACTATCGCAAAGTACAGGGCATAATCGACCGAATGTCACGGGTATACCCTCAGGAAATACTGCAGGGTATGGTCTATTTGCCAGCTATTTCTGAGGAAATGTTGAAAGATAGCAACGCAATCGCCGCATGGTGTCAGCAATTGGCGGAAAGTGTGGATGCCGGTAACGGCGCTGGTAGTCACCGTTATAATATAACGGTTTACACTGATGCCGAGCTAGGCCTGTACCTGCCACAGATCGAAATTGTCGCCCATGGTGTGCCTCACCAGTACCGCATCAGCCAAGATTTTATCGCCAGCGGTGAGTACGCGGCTATCGTTGACTTGGGTAAAGAGTTACAAGGGTTGCTGGAAGACGGTGCCTACGTCAAGCGGGGCGAACGCACCCAGGAAATCACCGCTTTTGCCGATGGCCTGACCTGGTTGATGAAAGAATCCAGCCGTGGCTATAACATCCAGCGTTACAAAGGGTTGGGTGAAATGAATCCGGACCAACTCTGGGAAACCACAATGGATAAGGAAAACCGCCGTCTGCTGCAAGTCACCATCGAAGACGCCATCGCCGCCGACCAGATGTTTACCTGCCTGATGGGGGATCATGTGGAACCGCGTAGGGACTTTATTGAAACCAATGCATTGGCGGTGACTAATTTGGATGTGTGAGTAAGTGCTTACTATTTGCAAGTGGTTTGAGATCACCGCGCTTCGCTCGCGATGACGCAATGAAGGTTTTGCCAGAAAAATAAAGAGAGAAGCAATGAAAAGCCTTTGGAAAATCATCAATCTCAGAACACTGTTGGTCACAGTAACCGCCATTATTTCTACCTGGTTGTGCATCAAATATCAGGTGACGGCAGATTTCCCTCTTACCCTTGTGGCGACTGCCGTTGTTTTTCCAGTGGTGTTTTCCATCAATGGCGCCTATAAGCGGCGGGAAAAGGCGCTTGTGGAATACAGCGCTTTGAAATCCAATGGCCGAGCGATTTTTTTTGCCACGCGCGACTGGTTGGAAATCCCCGATAAGGATTTATTGCAAAAATCCCGTGACCTCTTGCAGCAGGTACTTAATGCCACCAGTCAATTGTTATCGGATAAAGACGAGAAGTTGCGCAGCAATGAAGAATTGGTTTATCGGGAATTTTCGCAACTGTCCCGGTTTATAAAAACCGATCTGCGCGGCAATGGCCTGGCCAGTGGAGAAGTATCTCGCTGCAATCAGTACTTGAGCAAAATGCTGTTTGCGTTTGAAAACATCAAACACATTTATCAGTACCGAACCCCAAAAACCCTGCGCACATTCAGTGCTGTGTTTATCAGTTTGCTGCCAATTATCTACGGCCCATATTTTGCGAGCCAGGCGTCGGGTTACTCAGACTATGTAACCTACGCCATGCCGATACTGTTTTCACTGGTGTTGGTGAGCCTGTCGAATATCCAGGCCCACCTGGAGAACCCTTTTGACCAGATTGGAGAAGACGATATTCAATTCCATGTGGATGCGTTTGCCAAAAATTTATACGACTGAATTTTTCTAACGCCACAAAAAAACCACCCCCCCACTGGCATGATCAGTGGGGTGTGGGTCAAGGGGATGTCGTATCCGGGCCAGTGCATTTATAAACTAATGCAGTTCGGCAACTCGTTTACCATCTTTGCCACTCACCTGTTCCGATGTCTTGGTGGCCACGGCAACCACATTGCCAAGCTCGTCTTTAACCCGGTTGCCTTCGGAAGCGCCGCGTACAAAAAAACCTTCCCGCTGAGCAGTTAGCAGTGGCAGGGTTGCGTCACCGGGGTTATATACTTTCAGTTCGCCGGTGTGGTCCGCCAGGTAAAAAGGCAGATCGAGGCGCTTTGCCACATCGGTATCCGACGGAGAAAAGAAGCGATTCTTATGGCTGACGCGGCCGTGGGTCTGCCACAGTGCCACCGCTTTGCCGAACTCGCCGCTGGGCAACAACGTAGTGATTTCATCGTGGCCGCGATGACCAACAGTATAGGTGTAGTAGTAAAGGCCATCTTTTTTCAAAATGGTGCCCATGTATTCCCGGTCCTTGCGGATAGAATCCGGGTTAAAACGGTTTGCCGCTGCAGCCACCGCTGCCACTTCGGTAGCGTAAGGTTGTTGCACCATACGGGTTTCGTCGGCGAAGCTGGTGCCGTAAAAAGCCAGCAGAATACAAGCCAGACCGAGCAGGCCAGCGATATTTAAAAAGTGGTTTTTTTTCAGAGTGGTCATGGTGGGTTCTCCTGTATCGTCTCTCTGTGGCTATATAGACGCAGCGAAAATCAATTTCGGATGCATTAACGGCAAAAAAATTCTGCGCTTTAAACCCAGACGTTGATAACCGATTAAATTTCCACAATATTTCTTCAAAAAATTAATGCAAAAAAATACCACACTGGTGTTTCAGTCCCATAAACAGCCACTGCCATACAGCTGGCTGAGCCGTTGTATGGAATCCGTAAAAAGCTGGGCACAAAACTGCAATTATGATTACCGATATTTGTGCGACGAATTATTCGACCCGATGGATAAATTCCTGCTGGAAAAAACTGCGGAACAAACAGTCATCGCTACGGATTTGGCGCGTTTAAAATGGATTCAAAAATTTCTTGCGGACGGTTATCAAACGGTAGTTTGGTGCGATGCGGATTTTTTGATTTTTGCTCCGCAAAAATTTCGCCTGCCCTCGCAAGCAGAATTGCCCGAAAATTATGCCGTGGGTCGTGAGGTCTGGGTGCAGAGCAATGACAAACAAGCGGATAAACTCCGGGTATACAAGAAAGTTCACAACGCTTTTATGGTATTCCGCCAGGGCAATGCTTTTTTGGATTTTTACAGCAGCCATGCCGAGCGACAGTTAGCCAAAACCACCGGTACCATGCCGCCGCAATTTATTGGTCCCAAATTGCTCACGGCAATTCACAATGTGGTGCAGTGCCCGGTTATGGAGAGTGCGGCCATGTTCAGCCCGTTGGTGATCAAGGATATTATTGCCGGCGGCGGCCCGGCGTTGTCACTGCTGAAAGCGAATTGGCAGCAACCGGCATACGGTGCCAATCTGTGCACCTCCATGGCGGAGCGCGGTGAATTAAGCGATGGGGATATGAGCGCGGTGATTGATCGTCTGCTGCAAAATTGGTCAGGTTGTGTTTCCGGCTAACCATACAACACCTGGTTAACGACAAACCTTCGCGATAAGGCAAAGCTACGGGTGATCTTCCCAAATATCCAGGTCCGTATCACGACGCCCGTCTCCCTGGCGGCGGTCTTGCTTGCCCGGCTCAAAGCGAATGTCCTGGCGGCGGTCGGCCAGTATGCGGCGTTTGTTTTGTCGGCGCTCCGGGCCGGTGTAAGCACTTTGAAAAGTCATTGAGAATGCTCCACTTCAACTACCCGTAATGTAGCAGTAAATCAGCGACTAACCCAGGTCAAAAGTGACTGGACTTAGGGAAGTGGTTATCCGGGAGGTGCTCAGGGCTGAAAGCGCAGCTTACTTAAGGTTTGTTTGATAATCACGCATATCAAAATCGCTTTTGCGGCGGCCGGCATTGGTGCGGCGGTCGGATTCAAAGCGGATGGACTGACGCCGGTCGGCGTTGGTGCGCCTGGGGCCACGACGCCGATCCATGCCAAAAAATGGCCTGTCGGCGGATCTGCGATCGTTGTGTGTGTAGAGGCGACCGGTAAGGTCTTCTTCAACCAGTTTCATAGTCATACGCTGCAATAACGTTAATATTCAGCGGATTCCTTATCGCCGGAAAGAATTATAAAATTGTGAACCAGTTAACACTTTAGTTGTGAGATGGTTGGTACTTATGGACGATCAATAACCGCTTGCTGCCGCTCAATCCAACTTTCGGCCCGCTCGGTGAGTTCTTTACTGGTCAGGCCTTCGGTGGCGATGGGTTCGCCGATAACCACGGTTATGGTACCGGGGAATTTCAGGAAGCGTCGGCCGGGCCAGCACAACCCGGCGTTGTGGGCCAGGGGCACCACCGGTACACCGGCTTCAATGGCCAGCGCTGCGCCGCTGCGGGCGTATTTGCCTTTTTCGCCGGGGTCAACGCGGGTGCCTTCCGGGTAAATCACCACGTTATTGCCCTCCGCCAGGCGCTCTTTGCCCTGAGCCATAATCTGTTTCATGGCGGCGCGGGGGTTGCCCCGGTCAATGCCAATAGGGTGCAGTTTGCTCAGGCCCCAGCCAAAAATGGGGATGGACAGCAGCTCTTTCTTGAGGATGGTGCTCACCGGCCGGAACAGCCGCTGCATGTGGTAGGTTTCCCATGTGGACTGATGCTTGGCGAGAATCACCATGGGGCCATCCGGGATATTTTCTTTGCCAACGGTTTCAATCTTCACGCCACAGCACACCCGCAGCCAGAAGTTGGTGCAAGAGGTGCCCAACGACACGATATCGTGGCGGGTTTTGTAAGGCACCAGCTGGCCAATGGTAAAACCACAGCTGGAAAAAAAGGTCATGCAAGGCACATAAGTGATGTAGAACAGTGCCGAACGTATGCCGTAAAAGGCTGTTTTTACCGGGTTCATGGTCTTTTACTTCGCGGGTACCAGTAGTGAAATATCGGCTACATTCAAAAACAAGTTTTGCAGCGACTTGAGCAGAGTCAGGCGATTGCGACGCACTTGTTCATCGTCCACGTTCACCATGACCTGATCAAAAAAGGCATCCACATCCCCTTGCAACACCGCCATTTTTTTCATGGCCTCGGTGTAGTTTGCCTCGTTGATCAGTGGCTCCGCAGTGTTTGCAACAACGTCCAGCGCGTCATACAGGTTTCTTTCCGCCTGCTCAGTGAGCAGTGTATCGTCAATTTGGGCAAACGGCTCCAGGTCGGATTTTGCCAGAATATTGGACACTCTCTTGTTGGCGGCGGCTAGTGCGGTGGCGTGTTCCAGTTCGGTGAAAGCCTGTATCGCCTGCACTCTGCGGTGGATATCCAGCGGGTTACTGAGTTGTTTGGCGGCTACCGCCATAAACACCTCGGCGGAGATACCCTGATCCACAGTCATAGCACGGAAACGGTCTGTCATGTAAGTAAGCACTTGCTCTACAACGCCGTCTGCTTTTGGCAGGTCGCCGTACAGATTGACGGCAGTGGTCAGCACTTCTCGCAAATCCAGGTCGATATGGTTTTCCACCAACAGGCGCAGCACACCCAGGCTGGCGCGGCGCAGGGCGAACGGGTCTTTGGAGCCGCTGGGTGGCATACCAATGCCAAAAATGCCCACCAGGGTGTCGATGCGGTCCGCCAGCGCCAGGGTTGTGCCGGTTTTGGTGAGTGGCAGCTGATCACCGGCAAAACGGGGCAGGTATTGCTCGTAGAGCGCTTCGGCCACTTCACTGTGTTCGCCATCGTGCCGGGCGTAGTAGCGGCCCATCAGACCTTGCAGGTCGCTAAATTCCAGCACCATTTCCGATACCAGATCCGACTTGCACAATTGAGCCGCTCTGCGTGCATGGCTCGCCTCGGCGCCAACAATGGGTGCCAGCGCCTCGGCAAGTTTGGCGACCCGTTCGGTTTTTTCAAAAACGGTACCCAGTTGCGCCTGAAAAACGATTTTTTGCAGTTTTTCGCGGCGTTCGGCCAGGGGCGTCTTTTTATCGGTGTCGTAGAAAAAGGCCGCGTCCGCCAGCCGTGGGCGAATTACCCGCTCGTTGCCGGCAATCACCTGGGCCGGGTCTTTGGATTCGATATTGGCCACGGTGACAAACAGCGGCAGCAGCTTGCTTTTGCCGTCTACCACATGGCTATCTATTACATGGCTATTTATTACATGGAAGTACTTCTGGTGCTCCTTCATGGAGGAAATCAGCGCCTCGGCGGGCACCTCCAAAAAGCGCTCCTCAAAGCGGCCCAACAGGGCGGTGGGCCATTCGTTGAGGGCGGTGACCTCATCCAGCAGGTCGCTGTCGATCACTGCCTGTCCGCCCGCCTGTTCAGCGGCGGCCTCCACCTGGCTGCGAATCAGCTGGCGGCGCTCGGCAAAATCTGCCATTACGTAGCCAGCGCGCAGTTGCTCCAGGTACTCGGGGGGGCTGGCAATGGCAATGTCGCCGCTGCTGTGGATACGGTGGCCGCGAGTGGTTCGGCCGGATTGAATGCCCAACACGTTGGCGTCCAGCACAGAGTCGCCGTGCAGCAACACCAGCCAGTGCATGGGGCGCACAAACTCGGTTCGGGAAGCCCCCCAGCGCATGCGTTTGGCGATGGGCAGGGATTTCAGGGCAGTTTCGATAATTCCGGCGGCAACATCACGGGTTTTGGCCCCCTGTTTGCTGGCGCGGTGGCAGAGTTTGTCCTGCTTGCCGTCGTTTTCCACCTTCAGGTTGGCGATGTCGATGCCGTTCTTGCTGGCAAAGGCTTCGGCGGCTTTGGCCGGGTTGCCGTTGTCGTCAAAAGCGATCTTCGCCGGTGGGCCCCAGGCGACAATTTCCTGGCTGGGCGCCTGTTCTGCCAGCGACTTAACCAACACTGCCAGGCGGCGAGGGGAGGCATAGGCAACGCTGGATTCAAAATTCAGCTGGGCGTCTTTGAGCCCTTTGACGATGTTGTCGTGAAAGGCGTTAGATAACGGCAACAGGGATTTGGGTGGCAGCTCCTCGGTGCCAATCTCTACCAGAAAATCTGCACTCATGGCTGCGCCTCCTTTTGATTGGCGGCGATTACTTCATCCGCCAGCGCTTTGGGTGCCAGCGGGAAGCCCAGCGCCATTCGCTTGTTAAAGTAACAGGTGGCTGTGTCGCGAGAGAGGGCGCGAACTCGCAAAATATAACCTTGGCGCTCGGTTACAGAGATCGCGTGGCGGGCGTCCAGCAGGTTAAAAACGTGCGATGCCTTCATCACCATTTCGTAGGCGGGCAGGGGTAGCTCGGCGGCCACCAGCCTGGCACACTCTTTTTCGTAGTGGTCAAACTGCTGGAACAAAAAATCCACATCCGCGTGTTCAAAATTGTAGGCCGACATTTCCACTTCATTCTGGTGAAAGATGTCCCCGTAGGTGACAGGCGTACCGTCTGGGCCATAGGTCCAAATCAGGTCGTAAATGCTGTCCATTCCCTGCAGGTACATGGCAATGCGTTCCAGGCCATAGGTGATTTCGCCGGTAACCGGATAGCATTCCAGGCCACCGGCCTGCTGGAAGTAGGTGAACTGGGTGACTTCCATACCGTTGAGCCACACTTCCCAGCCCAGCCCCCAGGCGCCCAGGGTGGGGGATTCCCAGTTGTCTTCCACAAAGCGGATATCGTGTATTTCCGGGTCCACGCCCATGGCTTGCAGGGAGCCCAGGTACAATTCCTGGATATTGGCTGGCGACGGCTTCATCACTACCTGAAACTGGTAGTAGTGCTGCAGGCGGTTGGGGTTTTCACCGTAGCGGCCATCGGTGGGACGGCGGCAGGGTTGTACGTAGGCAGCATTCCAGGATTCCGGGCCCAGGGCGCGCAAAAAGGTGGCGGGGTGGAAGGTGCCAGCGCCCACTTCCAGATCCAGCGGCTGCATAATCGCGCAGCCTTGCTGATTCCAGTAGTTTTGCAGGGCGTTAATCAGCCCCTGGAAAGTTGATGTGTCGGGTGTCGCCACGGCTTGAATATCTCACGGTCCAAAAGCGGGCAATTATACGGGGGGATGGGGGCGGAAGTAAGTGATTAGTTGGGAGAAAGCCGCTCTCTCAATCAGACTTTGGGTGGCGATCCCCATCAGATGCTGATCTTCATATCGAGCGTTGGTGTTTTTCATAGGGGCCAACGCCTAAACTTAAAAGCCCGATGCCCATAGCGACACTGCGAAGTTTACGGTTTTCCGGTAAGCTCAGCGCCATTATCAATGGGTTGAAAATCTGAGTATGAAAACAAAAGTCGCCTTGGCGCTGTTCCGCAGTGTTGGCCGCTTGCCCCTGGGAGTGGTGCGCTGCCTGGGCTCTGCCCTGGGTTGTGCCATGTGGCTGAGTAAAAGCCGCGAAGCCAGAATCACTCTGGCCAACATCCAACATTGCATGCCGGAGTCAAGTGAATCGGAACAGCGTAGCCTGGCTCGCCGCAGCGTTATCGAGTTTGGCAAAACCTGCTTCGAAATCCCTCTGGTGTTGCAACGCCCGCCTGAGTGGGTCGCCAAAAAGGTCAAGCAGGTACACAATCAGGCATTGCTCGACCGGGCACTGACGGATGAGCGAGGTATCCTTCTGGTAACTCCGCACTTGGGCAATTGGGAAGTGATTGGCACGGTGATCGGCCAGCAAACCCATATGACCGCCATGTACGAACCGGCGCGCTACCCGGAATTTGACGCCATTCTGAAGAACTCCCGCAGCCGTCTGGGAGGGGATATGGTGCCCACCGATAAGCGCGGCGTAATGGCACTGATCAAAAAGCTGCGTGCCGGTGGCACCAGTTGTGTGTTGCCGGACCAGGAGCCAGATCTCACCAGCGGCGAGTTTGCTCCCTTCTTTGGTCGCCGGGCGCTGACCATGACGCTGCTTAATAAACTGTTGCAGCGTTCCGGGGCACAGGCCATAGTGCACTTTATTCTGCGGGTGCCCGGCGGTTTTGATGTTTACTATATGGAGCCAGACCCGGCAATCTACAGCGCTGAGCAAAGCGAGGCGCTGGCTGCCCTCAACCGCAGTATCGAAGCCGCAGTGAAGCGGGCGCCCCAGCAATATCAATGGGAATACAAACGCTTTAAACAATGCCCGGAGGGTAAACCGAGCATCTATTAATCCGGCAATACAAAAGGCATCCTGCCTTTTGTATTGCGCGTGATTGGGAGGAATTATGCGAACCAAAATTTTAGCCAGTTGTGCAGGTCTGCTGTTGCTCGCCGGTTGCGAAAGCGCCTACTACGGCGCCTGGGAAAAGGTCGGTGTACACAAGCGGGACATTCTGGTGGATCGTATTGAAGACACCCAGGAAGCCCAGCAAGATACCCAGGAGCAATTTCAGGATGCCCTGGAAAAATACCGCTCGGTGGTGAACTTTGACGGTGGCAACCTGGAAAAGCTCTACAGCCAGCTGAAAGGGGAATTTGAGGACAGCGAAAAAGCCGCCGCCAAAATAACCGCCCGTATCGACAGTGTGGAAAATGTAGCCGAAGATTTATTCGACGAATGGGAAGAAGAACTGGACAGCTACACCAGTGACCGCCTGCGCCGGGACAGCGCCGCCAAACTGCGCGACACCCGCGCCCGCTACAAGCGCCTGGTGCGCACCATGCGCCTGGCAGAAAAAAGCGTGACCCCAGTGCTTAACACCCTGCGGGATCAAACTTTGTACTTGAAACACAATCTAAATGCCCGCGCCATCGACTCCTTAAAAGGCGAGCTGAAAACCATCGACGCCGATGTGGGCAGGCTGATTTACCAGATGCAGCAATCCATTGATCAGTCCAACCAGTTTATTAACAACATCAAAAACGGCTGACTATTAACCCGGCAATACAAAAGGCGTCCTGCCTTTTGTATTGCGCGCCCAATAAAACCTGGCGCACTTGCGTGGAAGTGCTGGATTTTATTGAGCTTGCGCTGGCTACGCCAGCGGCGGCACATCCCTGTGCCGCATTATTAAACGCAACCTATAAGGTTGCCGGTTTAATAGAAAGCCCCAGCAGTTTTGAACAAGTGGAGGGAACACCATGAAAAAAGCACTATTCGCACTGGCCGCTATACTGGCCACCAGCACAGCGGCTGCTCACAACCACGACCCCTATGCAGATGTAAAAATTGAAACTACCCAGGTAGCCGATGGCATCTATATGCTGAAAGGTGCCGGTGGCAACCTGGGGGTGTCGGTAGGAGAAGACGGCACATTTTTAATCGACGATCAATTTGCGCCACTGGCCGGCCGCATTACTGCCGCCATTAAAAAGCTCGGTGGCGACACACCCAGATTTTTGCTCAACACCCACTGGCACGGAGACCACACCGGCGGCAACGAACACTTTGGTAATGCGGGCAGTGTTATTGTTGCCCACGACAACGTGCGCAAACGCCTCACCAGTGAACAGTTTGTCAAAGCCTTTAATATGAAGTCGCCACCGCAACCCAAAGCCGCACTGCCGGTGGTAACCTTCTCCGACACCCTGACTCTGCATTGGAACGGCGATGCACTGAACGCCGTGCATGTTGGCAACGCCCATACCGATGGCGACAGCTTTGTGGTATTCAACAATGCCAATGTGATCCACGCCGGTGATTTGTACTTTGCCGGCATGTACCCGTTTATCGACCCGGACAGTGGTGGCTCCATCGCCGGCATGATCAAAGCGGTAGACAAAATTCTCGCTCACAGCGACGATAACACGAAGATTATCCCCGGCCACGGCCCACTCTCCAACAAAGCCGAACTGCAAAAATACCGCGACATGTTGGCCATCGCCTACGCACGTATCAAAGCGTTAAAAAATGAAGGAAAAACCGAAGAAGAAACCGTTGCCGCCAAACCCACAGCGGATTTGGACGGAGTTTGGAACGGCGGGTTTTTAAAAGCGGATGTTTGGGTGGGGATTGTTTATCGGGGGATTTAAAAAATTTTCCGTTACCCCCGCCAGGGTGGGGGCGCTTTGATACTGTCATCCTGAGCGCAGCGAAGGGTCTCTATAAACTCGACCGGTGCTCAGCCCTGCGTTGGTTTGCTTTCCAAAAAGGAATACTTGCAGGCTTTGAGTGGTCTGGATATCCATTGGCGGGAAGAAGTTTAATTATCGCGAGCCGCAAAGCGGCTCGCAATAATCACGGATTTTTACACCTGCCCGGATTTAATATGCAAATCCCGCTGCGGATAGGGAATAGAAATGCCTTCCCGGTCAAACGCCAGTTTTACATTTTCCATAGTGCCAAAGTACACGTCCCAGTAGTATTCTGACTGGCACCAGGGGCGCACCAGAATATTGATGGAGCTGTCGGCGTGAGCGCTGACAAAAATATCCGGGGCGGGTTCTTTTAATACGTTTTCGTCCGCCGCCAGTACATCGGCAATCACCTGTTTGGCTTTGCCAATATCGTCTTCGTAGCTGATGCCGTAGGTCATATCCACTCGGCGTGTGGGTTCCACAAAAATATTTTTTAAACAGCCGTTAGACAGGTTGCCGTTGGGAATCACAATGCGTTCATTGTCGCGGGTCAGCAAAATGGTATTAAAAATCTGAATTTCCTGTACCACGCCGCGGTAACCCTGGGCCTCGATTTCATCTCCGGCTTTAAAGGGTTTAAAAAATAAAATCAAAACACCACCGGCAAAGTTGGCCAGGCTGCCTTGCAATGCCAGCCCCACTGCCAGTCCAGCGGCACCCATAATGGCGATCAGTGAGGCGGTTTCTACGCCAATGGTGGTGGCAAAAATCACCAGTACCACCATTTTCAAAATAATGCCCACAATGCTTTGCAAAAATTTCACCAGTGTGGGCTCGGCGTTGCTGCTCGTCAGGGCGCGTTCCAACAGGCGCACAATGCGGTTGCTCAGCCACCAGCCGATAATTAACACCAATAAGGCCAGCAGCAGTTTTGGCCCGTGGGTCATCGCCAACTCAATGGCTTTGTCGATATACTCTTGTCTGTTATCCAGTAAACCTTCCATTAGCCTCTCCATATACAGTTTGGGAACAGGGTCGATAATGCAAAAAGTAGCACTGTTTGTCGATGTGCAGAATATTTATTACACCACCCGCGAGGGCTACGGGCGGCGCTTTGATTACAACCGCTTTTGGGCGCAGGCAACTGAAGGCCGCGAGCTGGTCGCCGCCTATGCCTACGCCATCGACCGGGGTGATGAAAAGCAGCGGCAGTTTCAGAATATCCTTCGAGCTATCGGCTTTGAAGTAAAGTTGAAACCGTTTATTCAGCGCAGCGATGGTTCCGCCAAAGGGGATTGGGATGTGGGTATTGCCATCGATGTGATGGATCATCTGGCACAGGCCGATGTGGTGGTGCTGGCATCTGGTGATGGGGATTTTGACCGTTTGTTACTGCGCGCCGGCAAGCAGGATGTGGTGACAGAAGTCTATGGTGTACCAGCGTTAACGGCGAATTCATTGATTGATGCCGCTCAGCTGTTTATTCCCATCGAGGGGGAATTGTTGCTGTGAGGGCAGAGCTGCAACAGGCGATTTATCAGTTTGATGGTAAAGATGTGGCGCAGCTAAAAGCCGTTGCCGGGAGAAAGCCCCTTGGCCACAACCTGGTTTCTGAATTGATTACACTTTGTAATAGCGAAGCGGGCGCGGCGCCTCAAGCCGCTAGTTGGTTGTTAAAATACACCTGGGAAAAGGGTTTTGTATTCAGTGCCGAGCAGTCCCATGATTTGCTGGAAATTCTTATCCGGGCAGATAGCTGGCCATTGCGCCTGCATACTTTGCAGTTGTTTTCTGGTTTGATAATTTCTGAGAAGCAACAAGAAGCAGTATATTTCCACCTTCGTTATTGCCTGGGTGACGACAATAAATTTGTACGCGCCTGGAGCTATAATGGTTTGGCTGAGTTGGCCAAACAGTTTCCAAATTATTTGGATGAAGTGAAAAAATTGTTTGAGATGGCACAGAAAGACAGCAACGAAGCTGCTTCAGTTAAGGCGCGAATTCGGAATATCAATTTGTAGGATAGGGTTATGGAAGCGAAATATTTTGTGGCGGTTTTTTGAGATAAGTTTTATTGGTTTGTGCTTGGAGTCTACTCATTGACAGGGTTGCTTCAGGCGGTACCGCAGTCGCCTTTTCTTCAACAGAATAGAGACCCTTCGCTGCGCTCAGGGTGGCAGGGTGGCGGGGTGGCAGAGTAATGGGTATCAAGGACGGACCACGACCCCTTCGCCTGCCAAATAATTTTTCAACTCGCCAATATTAATCACCTGTTTGTGAAACACGCTGGCGGCCAGTGCGCCGTCTACGTTGGCTTGTTGGAACACATCGCGGAAGTGCGTCATGTCGCCAGCCCCGCCGGAGGCGATCAGCGGCACGGTGCAACGCTCGCGAATTTTTGCCATTTGGTCGATGTCGTAGCCTTTGCGCACGCCGTCCTGGTTCATGGCGTTCAGCACAATTTCGCCGGCGCCGCGCTGTTGTACCTCGTCAATCCAGTCCAGGGTTTTGCGGCCGGTGTTGCTGGTGCGTTTTTCGTCGCCGGTAAATTGATACACCTGGTACTGGCCCTGTTCAGCGTCGAAGTAGGAGTCCACACCCACCACGATGCACTGCACTCCAAAGGCGTTGGCCAGATCGGTGATTAATTGCGGGTTGCTCAGCGCCGGGCTGTTTACCGACACTTTGTCGGCACCGTATTCCAGAATGCGGCGGGCGTCGTCCAGGGTTTTTATACCGCCAGCCACGCAGAAGGGAATGTCGATTACCTGCGCCACTTTGCTTACCCAGCTTTTGTCCACCACCCGGTCGTCGGAGCTGGCGGTGATGTCGTAAAACACCAGTTCGTCGGCGCCCTCGGCGGCGTAACGTTCTGCCAGCGGTACGATGTCGCCAATGGTTTCGTGGTTGCGAAACTGCACGCCTTTGACCACTTGGCCATCACGAACATCCAGACAGGGAATTATGCGCCTTGCCAGCATGCGATGGCCTCCTCGGTGGTGAATCTGCCTTCCAGTAATGCGCGGCCAACAATGACGCCGCTGACGCCGGTGCCGCGCAGGGCGGCAATATCTTCCAGGCTGCCGATTCCGCCGGAAGACTGCCAGGCAATGTCCGGGTATTGCGCAGTCATTTCTTTGTACAGGCCCACGTTGCTGCCCGCCAGGGTGCCGTCGCGGGAAATGTCGGTGCACAATACGTGGCGCAAGCCCAATGGTTTGTAAAATTGAATAAGGCTTTCCAGGGTTTCCTGGGAGTCTTCCTGCCAGCCAGAAACGGCCACACGTTTTTCGCCGTTGATAATATTAATGTCTAACGCCAGCACTATTTTTTCCGGGCCAAATTCTTCGAACCATTGGGCGACTTCGTTTTTTTCTTTCACTGCACAAGAGCCGACAACCACACGGGCAGCACCGGCAGACAGCAGGTTGCGTACATCATTCACCGAGCGCACGCCGCCGCCAATCTGGATTTTTGCGGGCACACCATCCAGCAGTTGACGAATCACATTCAGCTGACGGTCCTCAGAATTTTTTGCACCATCCAGATCCACCAGATGCAGCCAGCTGGCTCCGGCGTTGTGGTAGGTATGAAACTGCGCTTGCGGGTTGTCGCCGTAAACGGTTTTCTGGGCGTAGTCCCCCTGGTAGAGGCGGACGATGTTGCCGTCGATTAAATCGAGAGCGGGGATGATCATAATCTGCTACCTAAATATTCACGTCATTGCGAGGAGCCGCAGGCGACGCGGCAATCTCCATCAGGGAGGTAGAGGAGTCACGAGATTGCCGCGGTCGCTTCACTCCCTCGCAATGACGGGGTTTTTACATGTCCAAGAAATTCTTAAGCAACTGCGCGCCAGCTTTGCCGGAACGCTCCGGGTGAAACTGTACGCCGTAAAAATTACCCCGTTGTATCGCGGCTGAAAAATGGCCGCCGTAATCACAGGTGGCGATGGTGTAGTCGCCCACCGGCAGGGCGAAGCTGTGCACAAAATAAAAGTAATCGCCGCTTTTAATGCTGTTAAACAGCGGGTGTTCACTGGCAACGGCATTCCAGCCCATATGGGGCAGGGGCAGTTGGCCGGTTTCCATTTTGTTGACCCGGGCGTCTACCAGGCCCAGGCAGGCTTGCTGGCCTTCTTCCGACTTTCCTTCTTCAGAATAGGACGCCAACAGTTGCATGCCCAAACAGATACCCAGCACCGGTTGCGTCAGGCTGGTGATCAGCTCCGGTAGCTGGCGTTGCTGTAAATTGTTCATGGCTTCGTTGGCGGTGCCTACGCCGGGCAACAGTATTTTGTCGGCGGCGTGCACCACATCCGGGTCGCGACTGACCACCGGTTGATAGCCCAGCCGTTCCACCGCGTAGCGTACCGAGGCCAGGTTAGCGCAGCCGGTATCGAGGATGACTACATTCATACTCTATTACTCAAAATTAGCCCGTCATTGTGAGCGCAGCGTGGCAATCTCAACCACTGTGGAGTGACCTGATAGAGATTGCCGCGGCCTGCGGCCTCGCAATGACGATGTTTGTTGTCACAGCACACCCTTACTGCTGGGCAGCTCAGTGCCTTCCACACGAATGGCCTGGCGCAGGGCGCGGCCAAATACTTTAAACAACCCTTCCACCTGGTGATGGCCGTTGCCCGCGTCTACCCCCAGGTGCAGGCTGCAGCGCAAACCATCGGCCAGGGAGCGGAAGAAGTGCGGCACCATTTCGGTGGCCAGGCCGCCGACGGTTTCCCGGCTGAAGTCCCCGTCAAAACGCATAAAGGGGCGGCCGGACAGGTCCATGGTGCAGTGGGCGCGGCATTCGTCCATGGGCAGCACAAAACCGAAACGGCCAATGCCGCGTTTGTCGCCCAGTGCTTGCGCCAGGGCGTCTCCCAGTGCCAGGGCTGTGTCTTCCACACTGTGATGGTCGTCGATATGAAGGTCGCCTTTGACACTCAAATTCATGCGAAAGCCGCCGTGGGTGGCGATCTGGTCCAGCATATGATCGAAAAAGCCGATGCCGGTATCGATGGCGCTGCCACCGCTGGCGTCCAGGTCTACCGCCACTTTGATGTCGGTTTCCTTGGTGGTGCGCACCACTTCGGCGGTGCGCGGTACGGTAGTGAGCTGGCGCACAATGGCGGGCCAGTTGGTGCCATCTGGCGCGTACTGTATACCGGTAATGCCCATATTTTCTGCCAGCTGCACATCGGTGATGCGGTCGCCGATCACGTAGCTGTTGGCAAAATCCACCTTGCCTTGCTGCAGGTAGTCCTTTACCAGACCCAGTTTGGGTTTGCGGCAGCTGCAGTTGTCTTCGTCGAAGTGTGGGCAGATCAGCACATCGTCAAAGCGCACGCCCTGGCTCGCGAAGATTTCCATCATCAGGCTGTGGGGGGCGTCGAAGTCCGCTTGTGGGAAGCTGTCGGTACCCAGGCCATCCTGGTTGCTGACCATAACCAGCCTGTAGCCTGCGTCTTGCAGGGTGAGCAGGGCGGGAATAACGCCGGGCTCAAAGGCCAGCTTGTCGAGGCGATCCAGTTGTTTGTCCAGCGGTGGTTCTTCCACCAGGGTGCCATCGCGGTCGATAAACAGGATTTTTTGTTTCATGTTGTTCACTCGCTTTTTGTCATTCTTCGCTGCGCTCAGAATGACGGTAGTTCTGTCAGTTTAGCGCTGCTACCACACGTTCCATTTCTGTTCGCTCTCCCACGGTAAACCGCAGGCAGCCATCCAGCCCAGGCTGTTTGCTCTGGTCGCGGACAATCACGCCAGCGGCGCTCAGCTTGGCAAAAGTGCCGGAGGCATCGTGAAAGCGGGCCAACAAATAGTTGCCAGCGCCGGGGTAGGTGACGGCAACATCCGGGCACTGTTCCAGTTGTTGTAGCAGCCATTGGCGATTGTTGTTCAGCTCTGCCACCCGCTGCTTCATGGCGTTGATACCCACCGGCTCAAGCGCCTGTGCCGCCAGGTCCGCCACTGGCACGGGAATGGGGTAGGGGGCGATCACTTTCAGCAACAGGCTGATGATGTCGCTGCCGGCGAGAGCAAAACCGCAACGCAATCCCGCCAGGCCAAAGGCTTTGGACAGGGTGCGCAGGATGGCCACATTGTCGTATTGTTTAATCAGATCAACACAGTGGGCATCGGGCGAAAATTCGATGTAAGCCTCGTCCACCACCACGATGGCGCGGCCGGCGCAGGCCTGGATAACGGTTTCAATATCTTCCCGCTTCAGCAGGTTGCCGGTGGGGTTGTTGGGGGAGCACACAAACACCAGTTTGACGTTGCCAATACTGGCTTTGATGGCGTCCACGTCCAACTGCCAGTCGGCGGTCAGGGGCACGGTTTTAATGCCCACGCCGCAGGTTTGTGCGGAGATGGTGTACATGCCATAGGTAGGGGGGCAGTAGAGGATGGCATCGTCGCTGCCACAGAAGGCGCGAATCAGCAGTTCGATGGCTTCGTCGGCACCGCGGCTCACTAACAACTGGTCGCTGCCAACGCCGGCATAAGCGGCGTAGTTGGTAAGCACTTGCTGTGGCTGTGGCTCCGGGTAGCGGTTGAGGGCGCCATCGGTGAGTGTCAAATCCGGTGCAGCCGGGGCTTCGTTGGCGTTGAGCCACACATCGCCATTGCCGCCGATGCGCCGGGCCGACTGATACGGCGTCAGTTGCTGCACATTGTCTACCGCCAGTTGTTCAATGGTAGCCATGCGTTACCCCAGCATTTTCTCGATGGGCAGTACCAGAATGGAGCTGGCGCCCAGAGCCTTGAGGTTTTCCATGGTTTCCCAGAACAGATTTTCGGTGCTGACCACATGCACGGCCACCCGGGAGCTGTCACCCTCCAGAGGCAGGATGGTGGGGTTTTCTGAACCGGGTAGCAGAGCCGTCACTTCCGCCAGCTTGTCTGCCGGGGCGTGCAACATAATGTACTTGCTCTCACTGGCTTGCATGACGCCGCGGGCGCGGGTGAGCAGGCGGTCGATTAACGGGGCTTTGTCCGCGCCCATAGCGCCGGGGCGCTGAATCAGGGTGGCGGTGGAGCGGTAGATCACGTCCACTTCCTTCAGGCCATTGGCTTCCAGGGTAGCGCCGGTGGACACCAGGTCGCACACCGCATCCGCCAGCCCAGCGCGAGGGGCCACTTCCACAGAGCCGGTAAGCAGTGTGTGTTTGATGGCAATGCCCTGCTCATCCATAAAGCGCTGTAGCAGGTAGGGGTAGGTGCTGGCGATGCGCATGCCGTTCAGGTCGGTGGCGCTGTTGTAGTCCATGTCCTGAGGCACCGCCAGGGACAACCGGCATCCGCCAAAATTGAGGGCGGTCAACTCGGTGTAGTCGCAGGGCAGGCCTTTGTGCATGCGGCTCATGGACTTTTCTTCCAGCACGTTCTGGCCGACGATGCCGAGGTCAACAACACCGTCCATCACCAGGCCGGGAATGTCGTCACTGCGCACCTTGAGTAAATCCAGCGGCATATTGGTGGCGTGCACGATCAGGTTGTTGTCTCGCAGGCTGAGTTTTACCCCGCATTGCTTCAGCAGTTTGTAGGCATCGTCGCTGAGGCGGCCTTTTTTCTGTACGGCGATACGCAGTCGCTTGCTGTTGCTCATCTCGCTCTCTCTTTTCGCTGTGGGTGTTGGCCTGTGGCGAACGTAAAAAACCCCCGGAAGAAAGGTATCTGCCGAGGGCTTGAGAATTCTGTTTGCCTGACCCGGAAGATAGATTTTATCTTCCAGCAGCACACTCACACTGGAAGACTATTCAGTGTGGTGATGGTGATGCACGGACTGTGCGAAAACCTGTGTGCGGTTGGTCATTTTGTGGTCACCTTGTCAGGAGGCGCAAGTTAACCAGAGGGGGGGTGAAAATGCAAGGGAAACGCTCACTCCTTGGGTTTCTGCACATGACACCTCGAAAGACCACGAGCTTGCCTGATAAATTTTTCATCAAAGGTCGCCAGCGAGTTTTGTTCGTGGCTCAGTGCTAAATGAAATGCATCGGCGAAGTCCATGCCCTGCTCGTGCCAGTCAATTGCCTGTGCCACGATAAAATTGTTATTCAGCTGCACATTAGCTAAGCCGAACAGTTTTCTGAATGCCGTACACACCTCAACGGGTTGAAACTCGTAGGCGAATCGCAACACCCACTCGGTTTCCAGGATTACTGTGTCGGGAATAAAGACCGATTCGGTACTAAACAGTTGGTAGCTGAGTTGATACTGATTCTCAGAGTCCCGCGTCAGCAGTCGCACAATAATGTTGGTGTCAATCGCTGTCACGCCAGGCCTTCCTTGCCGCTTCTCTCATGGCTTTGTTTATTTCTGCTTCGCTTTTGGTTTCGTCATCATAGGGTAAGCATCCAGCAACTTCGTCCAGCCTGGCAGCCCTGAAAGGAGCCTTGGGCTTTAACAGGATGCCTTCCGGAACTTCAATAACCTGTAGTTCCAAGCCAATGGCCCACTGGTGGGCTGTGCGAATCTGCTTGGGGATAATAATCTGGCCTTTGCTGGATAGTCTGGTGGTTTCCATAATGGTGTCGAATAAAGTAAGACGAAAGTAAGAATAAGATATTCCCGGGAATACTGTCAATTACAATGACGCCTTAGCGCACAAACTTGGTCTCCAGAATCACCGATGAATTGGTTCTTTCTATGCCTTCCAGGTTGCCAATTTTGTCGATCACCTGATTCAGCTCTCCGGCGGATTCGGCGCTGAGTACAGCGATCATGTCGTATTCGCCACTGATGGAATAGAGCGCGATTACCTGGGGGAGTTTTGACAGGGCCACGTAGGTGGGGCCGGTGAGTTTTTGCACCAGCTTTAGCATCACCTGGGCTTTTAGCAGGCGCTTTTCGTATTCTTCGTTAAACTGCACCGTGTAGCCGCTGATGATATTGCGGGTTTCCAAACGCCGCAGGCGGCTCTGGATGGTGGAGCGGGAAATATCCAGCTGGCGTGCCAGTTCCGAGGTGCTGAGGCGGGCATTCATGCGCAGCAGGGAAATCAGTTTGCGGTCGGTATTATCAAGCATAATGACAGTATTTTTGGTTGAATTGTTGTAATGGATGGTGATATTGCTAATTTTAGCTCTTTATTTTGCTTATGCAAAGGCGGAGACTAGGCGGCAAATTTTTGCGTGGGTGGCGGATAAGTGACGCCCGCGGCACTTTCAGATACCACAGACGAGAATTGATTATGAGCGTTCAAAACCAGTTGAGCAGCGCCCTTGAGTCCATGGGCCTCAGCACCTCCGCCATCGCCAGCGGAGACCTGGATGTGTTTTCCCCCACCGACGGTTCCAAACTGGGCGCGGTTGTACAAGACAGCGCTGCGGATGCAGACGCCAAAATCGCTCGCAGTGTGGTCGCGTTCAAACAGTGGCGCACGGTGCCCGCGCCCCGCCGCGGCGAGCTGATTCGCCTGCTGGGTGAGGAGCTGCGCGAGCACAAAGAAGCGCTGGGCGCACTGGTGACCCTGGAGTGCGGCAAAATTTATCAGGAAGGCCTGGGTGAAGTGCAGGAAATGATCGATATCTGCGACTTTGCCGTGGGCCTGTCCCGCCAGTTGTACGGCTTGACCATTGCCTCCGAGCGCCCCGGCCACAAGATGAGCGAATACTGGCAGCCCATTGGCCCGGTGGGGATTATCTCGGCATTTAACTTCCCGGTGGCGGTGTGGGCCTGGAATGCGGCACTGGCTCTTGTCTGTGGCGACACCACCATCTGGAAGCCGTCTGAAAAAACCCCGATTACCGCCATCGCCTGTCAGCACCTGCTCAACAAAGCCATCGAGCGCTTTGGTGACGATGCCCCGCAAGGTTTGTCCGAGCTGTTGATCGGTTACGCCGATATCGGTCAGCAATTGGTGGACGACAAGCGCGTGCCGGTGATTTCTGCCACCGGCTCCTGCGCCATGGGTCGCAAAGTTGGCCCTCGCGTGGCCGAGCGTTTTGGCCGCTCCATTCTGGAATTGGGAGGTAACAACGCCATTATTGTGGCGCCGTCTGCGGATCTGGATATGGCGGTGCGCGCCATTCTGTTTGGCGCAGTGGGTACCTGCGGCCAACGCTGCACCTCCACCCGCCGCATTTTTGTACACGACGATATTTACGACACATTGGTGCCCGCCCTGAAAACCGCCTACGGGAAGATTTCCCTGGGCGACCCCATGGAGGCCAACACCCTGGTGGGCCCGCTGATTGACGAACAGTCGTTCAACAATATGGAAGCGGCCATCGAACGTGCCAAAGGCAATGGTGGTGAAGTGGTTGGCGGTGGTCGCGCTCTGGCGGATCAATACCCCAACGGCTACTACGTAAACCCGGCCATCGTCGAGATGAAAGGGGCAGATAATGTGCAGGAGGAAACCTTCGCGCCCATTCTGTACGTGTTCCACTACAGCGAGCTGGAAGAAGCCATTGCCCGCCAGAATGACGTGCCCCAGGGACTGTCTTCTGCCATTTTTACCTTGAACGTGCAGGAAGCGGAAACCTTTGTCACTGCCGCCGGTTCCGACTGTGGTATCGCCAACGTCAATATCGGCACCAGCGGTGCGGAAATCGGCGGCGCCTTTGGCGGCGAGAAGGAAACCGGCGGTGGCCGGGAATCCGGTTCTGATGCCTGGAAAGCCTATATGCGCCGCCAAACCAGCACGGTGAACTACTCCAAAGAGCTGCCTCTGGCTCAGGGTATTGAGTTTAATCTCGACTATTAACCCGGCAATACAAAAGGCGTCCTGCCTTTTGTATCGCGCGCTCAATAACTTTCACATAAAAGAAAGTAACGCACTTGCGCGGAAGTGCTTGATTTTATTGAGCTTGCGCTGGCTTCGCCAGCGGCGGCACATCCTTGTGCCGCATTATTAAACGCAACCTATAAAGTTGCCGGTTTAATAATCATCCTGACACCGCGCTCAAATAAACCGCCGGTAGAGCAATCTGCCGGCGGTTTGTGCTATATAGAGGGTGAAATACTATTCGTCATAAGGGAACCGACAGGGAATGAACGAGGAAGTCATCACCGCAGAAGGCGGAATAATTATCAAACTGGCCGACGACCTGGCTGAGGTAATCGTATCTGAGGGTATGGAGGTTACCGCTGCCATGGTGGATGAGTGCGGCGAACTGCTTGAGCAGCACTTCAGCTGTCCGTGCCGGGTACTGATCAACCGAAAAAATTCCTACCACTACAACTTTGATGCCCAGCAGCGCCTGGCCGACCTGGAGAGTGTCAGCTCAGTGGCGGTACTGGCATACAACGGCGCCGGTGAAATAGCCGCAAAAATTGTTCGTATGTTTCCCGGCAAGGGCTCCTGGCGGGTCAATATTTTCTACGACCGGCGCAGTGCACTGGAGTGGCTGGGCAAAAAAATTGAGAACGCCCCCTAAGTTGGCACCACCCGGCTTTTCCCGTCTTCATCAATCGCCACAAACACAAACTCCCCCTCGGTCACTTTAAACGACTCCAGCTCATCCAGCGGCGTACACCACACGTCCAGCTTAAAACTCATAGAGGTGCGGCCCACTTTGGTTAGCTCGGTGTAGCAGCTGACCGTGGAGCCCACCGGTACCGGCTTTAAAAACGACATATTGCTGATATGCACGGTGACCACTCGGCCTTTGGCGATGCGGCGGGCGTGGATGCTGGCGGCCAGGTCCATTTGCGACAGCACCCAGCCGCCGAAGATATCACCGTTGGGGTTGGTGTCGGCGGGCATGGCAATGGTTTGCAGGCTCAGGGTGCCGGTGGGGGTTGCGACTGTTTTGGACATAGGTATTTGCTCGATAATTGTCATCCTTCGCTACGCTCAGGATGACAGGATTGACTAAAAAATCTGCTCCGGCAACCAGGTGGCCAGCTCCGGCCACAGGGCCAGCACTGCCATCATCAATAATTGAATACCAATAAAAGGTACCACGCCTTTATAGATATGACCGGTTGCTACGGATTCCGGTGCCACTCCGCGCAGGTAAAACAGGGCAAAGCCGAAGGGGGGCGTCAGGAATGAGGTTTGCAGGTTAATGGCGATCATAATGCCCAGCCATACCGGGTCCAGCCCCATGGCCAGCAGTACCGGGGCGACGATGGGCACCACCACAAAGGTGATTTCGATAAAGTCGAGAATAAACCCCAGCAGGAAGATCACCACCATCACCAATACCGTGGCGCCGAATACGCCGCCGGGCAGGTTTTCAAAAATTTCAGTGACCAGCTCTTCGCCGCCAAAGCCACGGAACACCAGCGAGAAAATGGCCGCGCCAATCAGAATCATAAATATCATGGCGGTGACTTCGGTGGTGTTGCGCATCACCTGGCGCAGCCGCTCCAGGTTCAACTGGTTGCGCACCAATGCCAGCACCGTGGCGCCAATGGCACCAACTCCGGCGGCTTCGGTGGGGGTGGCGGCGCCTTTGAGAATGGAGCCCAGCACCAGCACGATCAGCAATACCGGCGGCAGCAGGCTTTTTAGCAGCTGTCCGGTGGTAATGGCGTCCAGGTCTTTGTCCGCCGGAGCCAGCTCCGGTTTGAGTCGGGCTACAAACAGCAGGTAGACAATATACAGCACCACCAGTGCCAGACCGGGAATAATCGCCCCCACAAACAGCTCGCCGATGGACACTGTGTCCGGGGTGAAGATGCCCATATTCAGCTGCGCCTGTTGGTAGGCGTTGGAGAGAATATCCCCCAGCAGCACCAGGGCAATGGATGGGGGAATAATCTGCCCCAGGGTGCCGGTTGCGCAGATGGTGCCACTGGCCAGCGCCGGGCTGTAGCCGCGTTTGAGCATGGTGGGCAGGGACATCAGACCCATGGTGACCACGGTGGCACCGACAATGCCGGTACTGGCGGCCAGCAACATGCCCACCACAATCACGGCGATACCCAGGCCGCCGGGCAAGCGGCCAAACAGCCGCGACATGCTGTCCAGCAAATCTTCCGCCAGGCGCGCTTTTTCCAGCATCACCCCCATCAAAATGAACAGTGGCACCGCGATCAGTGTCTGGTTGGCCATGGTACCGTACAGGCGGTTGGGCAGGGCCCCCAGAAACGTCGTGTCGAAGTGGCCGGTGGCGGTGCCAATGGCGGCAAAAATCAGCGCCGTGCCACCCAGGGTCAGGGCCACCGGGTAGCCCAGCATCAACAGCAGACACACCACCACAAACATCAGCAAAGAAATATATTCCACCGCTACAGCCCCCCGTCATGGGGTTTGGTGTGCGCCCCCCCTTTGCCGAGGAAGAACAGGGCGTTGCCGGTAATATCCGCCAGGCCCTGCAAGGCCAGAGTGACAGGCATCACCAGCAGCAGGGATTTCAGCAAATAGAGAAACGGCAGGCCGCCGGGCTCGGTAGACACTTCCATTACCTGCCAGCTGGCGGCTACGTAATCCAGGCACAACCAGAAGATCACTGCACACACCGGCAACAGCAACAATAGCCCCCCAAGGGCGTCAATCAGTGCCTGGTGGCGTGGGCTGAGGCGGCGGTAGATTACATCCACCCGCACATGGCCGCCGCGCTTGAGAGTAAAGGCGGCACCCAGCAAAAACACCGTGGCGTGCAAGTAGGTAACGCTCTCCTGCAGGGCGATGGAGTTGATTTCCAGCAGGTAGCGCATCACCACCACAGTGGTGGTGAGCAGCGCCATGGCCAGGGTCAGCCAGCCAAGTGCGCGCCCCGTCCATTCGCTAAAACCATTAATAACGCAGATAAGACGGTTCATGTTTTGACCGTGGAGTGATTGTCAGCAGGCAATGATAAGGTGGAAGTGCTGTTATTGCGAGGCGCCGCAGCTGACGCGGGTTTATCTGTCCTCTGTCTTCTGCCGACTGTCATCTGACTGTCACAAACCATTCATATTATTGTCATCCCGAAATTCTAGCATCGTGCCCGAAGTAACCGATCCATCACCCTCCCATGGAGATTACATTGTGAAAAAGAGCACTAAATTGACCATCGCAGGTCTGGCTGCCGCTGCTACTTTGGCCAGCGCCGCTGCTATCGCTGCTTCCCGCGACTACATCAGCATCGTGGGTTCTTCTACTGTTTACCCGTTCGCCACCGTTGTTGCCGAGCGCTTCGGTAACGCCACCAAGTACAGCACGCCGAAAATCGAGTCTACCGGTTCTGGCGGTGGCATGAAGCTGTTCTGTGCAGGTCTGGGCGCTGAGCACCCGGACATCACCAACGCCTCCCGTCGCATGAAGGCTTCCGAGTTCGAAATGTGCAAAAAGAATGGCGTAACCAACATCGTTGAAGTGCTGATCGGCTACGACGGCATCGTGCTGGCCAACTCCAAAAAAGCCAAGCCCATGTCTCTGACCCGCAAAGACATTTACCTGGCTCTGGGCAAGCAGGTTCCCAACCCGGACGGTTCCGAAACTCTGGTTGCCAACCCGTACAAAACCTGGAAAGAAGTAAACCCCGCTCTGCCCAATATCAAGATCGAGGTTCTCGGCCCTCCTCCCACTTCCGGTACCCGTGACGCGTTTGCAGAGCTGGCCCTGGAAGGCGGCGCCAAGTCTTTCCCATGGATCAAAGCCATGAAGAAAGTGGACAAGAAGAAGTACAAGGCGATTGCCCGCTCTGTACGTGAAGACGGCGCTTACATCGAAGCTGGCGAGAACGATAACCTGATCGTGCAAAAGCTGAACGCCAACCCGAAAGCACTGGGCATCTTTGGCTTCTCCTTCCTGGAGCAGAACAGCGACAAGGTTCAAGGTTCTGTTATTGAAGGTCAGGAGCCTACCTTCGACACCATCGCCGACAAGTCTTATCCGGTTTCCCGTCCGCTGTACTTCTACGTGAAGAAGGACCACATCGGCGTAATCCCCGGCATCAAGCAGTACCTGGCTGAGTTCACCAGCGAGAAAGCCTGGGGCGAAGACGGTTACCTGGCCGACAAGGGCATGATTCCCATGGGCACCAGCAAGCGTCGCGACATGGCATCTTCTGTAAATGGCCTGCAGACTCTGAAAGCGCTGTAAGCAATCTCTGTTACAGAGAAAGAGAAGTATGTGATAAAGGACTGGCCCAGCAGTGAACAGCTGCTGGGCTATTTCTTTGTTTAAAGTGGGCAGTTTTTCACCCTGAGTGCAGTGGCAGTAGTACCCCGTCATTGCGAGTCGCCGCAGGCGGCGTGGCAATCTCATCCGGCATAGCAGTGACTTGATGGAGATTGCCGCGTCGCTTTGCTCCTCGCAATGACGATACGGACCAGTGCACTCAGGATGACAATCTAAAAAACCGGAACTGAAAGATGCAAACCGCCAATCTGATACTTGTGCTGATCGCCATGGTGGTCATTGCCTACTACATGGGCCGCGGCCGCTCGTTCGCGCAGGCAAAGCCGCTGGGTGGTATTCGCCATCTCAACTCACTGCCGTTTTACTACGGCGCGCAAACCGCCATCTGGTGCTGTGTGCCGTCGTTGATTCTGCTGGCGCTGTGGGCGCTGTTTGACGAGCCCATTATCACCAATGTGGTGCTGTCCGGTTTGCCGGAATCCATTCAGCCGCACACGGTGGCGGACCAGAACCTGCTGCTCAACCGCATTGAGAATATCGCCTCCGGTGCGCTCACCGCCGGGGCTGATGAGCAGGCCCTCGGTGCTGCTGCCGACCGCCTGATCAGCCTGCGGGAAACCGCGCAAATGGTGCTGACCGCAGCCATTCTGTCGCTGGCGGTGCTCGGTGGGCTGTGGGGCTGGCGCCGGGTTTCTCCCAAATTGAAGGCCCGCAACCAGGTGGAAGTGGTGTTCAAGGGCACGTTGCTGGCCTGTGCCTGCATCGCCATTCTCACCACCCTGGGCATTGTGTTCTCGGTGGTGTTCGAAACCATCCGTTTCTTCAGCTTTGACGATGTCACCATCACCGGCTTTATCTTCGGTACCGAGTGGAGCCCGCAAACCGCCATTCGCGCCGACCAGGTGGCGTCTTCCGGCAGCTTTGGTGCGGTGCCGCTGTTTGTCGGTACCTTGCTGATTTCCTTTATTGCCATGATCGTGGCAGTACCGGTGGGCCTGATGTCTGCCATTTACCTGGCGGAATACGCCAACCCCAAAGTGCGCAGTACCGCCAAGCCACTGCTGGAAATTCTCGCCGGTATCCCCACGGTGGTGTACGGTTTCTTCGCTGCCCTGACGGTTGCGCCGTTTTTGCGGGAGCTGGGTGAGTCCATGGGGCTGGATGTGTCGTCTGAATCCGCCCTGGCCGCCGGTGGTGTGATGGGCATTATGATTATTCCGTTTGTGTCCTCGCTGGCAGACGATGTGATTACCGCGGTGCCGCAAAGCCTGCGCGACGGTTCCCTGGGTCTGGGAGCCACCAAATCGGAAACCATCAAGAAAGTCATCTTCCCGGCGGCGCTGCCGGGTATTGTCGGTGGCATTATGCTGGCGGTGTCCCGCGCCATCGGCGAAACCATGATTGTGGTGATGGCCGCTGGCCTGGCCGCCAATATGACCGCCAACCCGCTGGACACCGTAACCACCGTGACCGTACAGATTGTCACCCTGTTGATTGGCGACCAGGAATTCGACAGCCCGAAAACCCTGGCCGCGTTTGCCCTGGGTCTGATGTTGTTCGTGGTCACCCTGTTGTTGAACCTGTTCGCCCTGCGCACTGTGAAGAAATATCGAGAGCAATATGACTGATAGCAACCCGCAAAACAGCCCGGCTCCGCAAGACGCGCCCATGAGCACCATCGACAAGGTCAACAAGACCCTGACCAAGCGTTACCGTGCTGAAAAACGCTTTCGACTGTACGGCATGATGTCCATTGGCTTTGGCCTGCTGGCACTGGTGGTGTTGTTTACCGACATTATCAGCAAGGGCAAGGGCGCTTTTCAGCAATCTTATATCCAGCTGGAAGTCACCTACGACTCCGATGTGCTGGGGGTGTACGACGTCAGCGACGAAAGCCAAATGGAGCTGGCCAATTTCGAAGGGGTGGTCAAGCAGGCACTGCGCAACCGCTTCCCGGAAGTGAGCAGCCGCAGGGACAAGAAAGAACTCTATCAGCTGGCCAGCCTGGGAGCCTCCTTTGAGCTGCGCAAGCGGCTCACGTCCAAACCGCAGCTGTTGGGTCAGACCGAAACCCTGTGGTTGCTGGCAGACGACGACATCGACACCTACTACAAAACCATTGGCGGCGAAGAATTTATCGGTGCCACCAGTGAAAACCAGCGCGCCTGGACCAAGTCGTTGGTGGATGCGGCTGAAATTGAGCTCAAGTTCAACATCAACTTTTTCACCAAGGGCGATTCCCGGGAGCCGGAACTGGCGGGTATCTGGGGAGCGGCCAAAGGCTCGTTCTTTACATTGTTGATTACCCTGGTGCTGTCGTTTCCCATCGGTGTGGCGGCGGCCATCTACCTGGAAGAATTTGCTCCCAAGAACAAGTGGACTGACCTGATTGAAGTCAACATCAACAACCTGGCGGCGGTGCCCTCCATTATCTTTGGCCTGCTGGGGCTGGCGGTGTTTATCAACTTTTTCCACACCCCGCGCTCTACGCCCATTGTCGCTGGCCTGGTGCTGACCTTGATGACCCTGCCCACCATTATTATTTCCAGCCGCGCGGCCATTAAAGCAGTGCCGCCGTCCATTCGCCAGGCAGCCATGGGTATGGGTGCCTCGCCCATGCAGGTGGTGTTGCACCACGTATTGCCGCTGGCCATGCCGGGCATGCTCACCGGCTCGATTATTGGTATGGCTCAGGCGCTGGGGGAAAGTGCGCCGCTGCTGATGATCGGCCTGGTGGCCTTTGTGGTGGACGTGCCCGGGGCCATCAACGATCCTTCCACTGTGCTGCCGGTACAGATTTATCTGTGGGCCGACAGCCCGGAGCGGGCCTTTGTGGAAAAAACATCGGCGGCCATTATGGTGCTGCTGGCGTTCTTGATCGCCATGAACACTCTTGCCGTATTCCTGCGCAAGCGCCTTGAGCGCCGCTGGTAAGGCGCACTACAAACTCAGGTAGAATGTTATGACCTCTTTAGCAACAGAACAGGCCGGTGAAATGCTGATCAGCAAAACCGAGCGCACCGAATCCCAGGTGGTGCAGGATATTGAACACGGCGAAACCGTTGGCAACCCGTTGCTGGACGACGCCAAAATGTCGGTGCGCAACACCAACGTATTTTACGGCGACAAACAGGCCATCTTCGATGTGGACCTGGATATCGGCAAGCACCAGGTGATTGCCATGATCGGCCCTTCCGGTTGCGGTAAATCCACCTTCCTGCGTTGCCTCAACCGCATGAACGATACCGTGGAAGGCTGCCGGGTTACCGGTGAGCTGACTCTGGATAACGCCGACATCTACAGCAAAAAAATGGATGTGGTGGCGTTGCGTGCCCGCATCGGCATGGTGTTCCAGAAGCCCAACCCGTTCCCCAAATCCATCTACGACAATGTCGCTTACGGCCCGCGTCTGCACGGGCTGGCCAGCCGCCGTGGTGAGCTGGACGAGATTGTGGAAAACAGCCTGCGTCGCGCTTCCCTGTGGGACGAAGTAAAAGACCGCCTGCACGCGCCGGGCACAGGCCTTTCCGGTGGTCAGCAACAGCGCCTGTGTATTGCTCGCGCCATTGCGGTGAACCCGGAAGTGATTCTGATGGACGAACCCTGTTCCGCACTGGACCCCATTGCCACCGCCCGCATCGAGGAGCTGATTGCCGAACTGCGCGAAAACTACACCATCGCCATCGTCACCCACTCCATGCAACAGGCGGCGCGGGTCAGTCAGCGCACTGCCTACTTCCACCTGGGGCACCTGGTGGAAGTGAATGACACCGAAAAAGTATTTACCTCGCCGGAGCACGAGCTCACCGAGGCGTACATCACAGGCCGCTTTGGTTAAGGACGGAGAAAACTATTATGGCTAGCATGCAATTTGACCAACACATTTCCCAGGAATTTAACGACGAGCTGGAGCAGGTAAAAACCCGTATGCTGGAAATGGGTGGCTCGGTTCTGCGCCAGTTACAGGACGCGGTGCAGGCTGTGGAGCACGCCGATTCCGCGCTGGCGGAACAGGTGCTTGTACAGGAAGTGGATATCGATGAAACCGAAATGGAAATCGACGAAGCCTGCACCCTGTTGATTGCTCGCCGCCAGCCCGCTGCCAGCGATTTGCGCATGGTAATTGCGGTGAGCAAAACCGTACACGACCTGGAGCGAATTGGCGACGAAGCCGCCCGCATTGCGAAAATGGCCATCAACCTCAGCGAACACGGCTCCGCCCCTCGCGGATATGTAGAGATTCGCCATATCGCCAACAGTGTGTGCGACATGCTCAACAATTCCCTGGATGCGTTTGCCCGCTACGATGTGGAGACGGCGCTAAAAACACTGAGTGAAGATGACCAGGTGGATATGGATTACACCAGCGCGCTGCGCGAACTGGCCACCTACATGATGGAAGACCCCCGCAGCATTACCCGGGTAATGAACATTATGTGGGTACTGCGCTCCCTGGAGCGGGTGGGCGACCACGCCAAAAATATCTGCGAGCAGGTGGTGTACCTGGTGAAAGGCAAGGATATTCGCCACGGGCACCTGGATGAGGCTGAAGCCTAAAGGTTAAGAGCGGGCAAGGAGCCCGTTTGCAGAAAAACGCTTTGCCGTTGTAGGATGGCAAAGCGTTTTTTTTGGAGATAAAAAAGTGAAAAGGATATTGGGGTTGGTGGGGGCGCTGTTTATTTTTTCCACATCGGTTTCTGCGGACGTGGCCGAGACAAAAACACCGGAGGAGCTAAAACAACAGTTTTCTACCGCTTACCAAGCCTTTCAAAAAGCCAAAGAAAATGACTCGCCAGAGGCGGTCAAACTGTCTGAAAAAATTCTCGATTTGGGGAAACAGATATACTCGGAAGACAGTGAAGTGCTCGGGGTGCTCTACCACAATGCCGGTGTTTACCAAACGAAGATAAAAAAGAAAACGCAAGCCAAAAAGTACCTGAGACGTGCCCTAATAATATTTGAAAAACTTTATGGCAAAAGTGCGCCGGAGTTGATTGACCCATTGATGGATCTCGGGCATGCCAGTCAAGAAATATCAAGCCCTATTGAGCAGAGACACTATCTGCGAGCTTTAAAGATTGCTAAAAAACACAAAGGCGAAACATCGCTGACTGTTGCCCAGATCAATCTTGATGCAGGTATGCGACTTCTGGAGCGCGCAGGGTCTCACTCTGCCAGAAGGTACCTGCGAAGAGCCTACAGGATATACAGTGAAAAACTGGACAGTCGCGATGCGCGCATAGGGGTATCTGCCTTTTATCTGGGTAAATTCGAGTTATCCCGGAAAAACTACAAAAAAGCACGGGACTGGCTTGAAGTGGCCTTGCCCTTACTGGATGCTCCTGGTAAGCCGGATCATAAATTCGAACTGGTCACGCACGCTTTTCTGGTTGAGGCTTACCAACAAACCGGGGAGCCTGAAAAAGCCAACAAACATTGCCAGGCTATCGGTAAAGCCAAACCGTGGGATCCAGATCAACCGCCACGCTCGGTGTTCTACAAAGGGCTTAAGTATCCCCATGACGCTCTCATTAAAAGAATAGAAGGTCATGTGATGTTGACGATAACCGTTGATAAACACGGCTTTGCCACCAACCCGGAAGTGCTGGAATTGGTCGGTGCTGATTCTTTTGCCAAGGCTGCGTTCGATACTATCGAGGAAATGCGTTTTGTTCCCAGGTTTGAAAACGGCCAACCAGTGGATACTCATGGCGCTGAGTACAAGTTCACCTTCAGAATAAGCCGCTGATGTATACAAAGACACTGGATTGCCGCGTTGCGCCCGCAATGACGGCCCGGGTATTTGTTCCGGGCAGTAGTGCTACCTACGGTGGGCATGATGGGTTAATGGTGTGGGTAAGGGTGCAATAAATCCAGGGACTTTATCTTGTTCTTCCAGTAGTGCACTCTGGCTTTTACTTCGGTTTTTTCCCCTTTCCAGTTCTCGAACACCAGCACGTATTTCATGTATTTAAAGCCGGAGCTTTCTACATCCCGAATGTAGAGAAACTCGTCTTTCTGCAGGCCAAATTTGTCGCGAGCCTGGTGTATGGAGTTGTAAATTACATCCTCATCAATAGAGCGTTCAAGGGCGGCGCTGATGTCGCCATCGTGACCGTTGTACAGGTCGATGGGAATGACTTTGCAGTGGCCTCCACCCAACTCAATCAACAGTTTTTCACGGCGATCAAAAGTGCCGGGAATCTCGGCCTGGGTTACGCCGTTAATGCAGCGGTATTGAATATCGCGATGGCGGCTCTCGGCGTTAAGGGAGGCGCAGGTCAGTAAGAAACACAGTGTTGCAATGATTTTTTTCATGGGTACTCTCACAGGTAAGTCACAGATTAAATCTTGAGCAGCTCCACCGCGTTCAGCGTACCGGCGGTACCAAATTGTGAACGCAGCAGGCGGTCGGCCAGTTGCTGTAGTTCGGGGTCCACTACACCGCCGCTAAGGGCATAGCGCATTAGGCGGTCGAGTTTTTGCTGTGGGTCGGCTTGTGCCAGGGCGTTGTCCAGCATCTTCTGGTGGTAAGCGGCAGCGGTGGCTTCCACCTGCTCCGCCACCCGTTGCGCTGCCAGGTCGTTCAGGTAATTGTGCATTTCCCGGCGGCTCAATGGCTCTCTGGGGTCCGCTGGCAGGCCGACACTGTGGTTGCCGTTGTACACCTGATCGCTGTACTGGTAAATCACCTCGTCGCCGGATTTCTGTCCGGCCTGATGAAAGTGCAGTGTCAGGGCTGCGCTTTGCACCACTTCCGTCAGCGGGTATTCGTAGGTGGCGTAGGCGTCCTCTACCAGCTCTTGGGGGGTGTCTGCCAGTTCGTATTCCAGCTGGCTGTATTCCTGTTGATATTCTTCGATATGGTGGTGCGTATCATCGTAGTCGTGGTGCAGGGCCTCCAGTTTGTCTTTACTGTGGCGGCGGGACAGTGTCAGCTCATCAATACGGTGCTGAATGTGCACTTGTTCAGCGGCAACGGTGGTGGCGGCCAGCAGGCGACGTTGTTCATCCAGCGCGCCTTTTAGCCGATCCAGATGGCGCTGTTCGGTTTCTGTGCCCAGCTCCTGATAGTGCAGTTCTTCGCGCAGTTGCTCCAGTTTGTAATGCAGGGTTTGCAGGTCGTCCTGGAGTGTCAGGTAGTGGGGGTTGCTGCGGGTGATGGTGCCACTGACGTATTGATGGCTGCCGCTGCCATCAAATTCTTCGGTGTTGAAGCGGGGTGCTGAGGCTTGCACCTCAAGCAGCAGATGATTGCTGATTTCAGCGCGGTACGCCGGCAATGGTGTTGTGGTCGCCGCCAGCAATTCCGGTGCGCCTTTTACAAATACCTGCGGGCGATAGGTGCGGCTTAACTGCTGGCGCAGATCGGCAGCGCGGTTAGCGGCCTGGCTGTCGCCCTCAAGCTGTGCCTGTTTCTGATAGAGCGCCGCTGCCAGGGCGGGCAGGTTACTGTTGTCGGCGCGCTGGGCAGCGGCGGCAATTTGCTCGCTCCAGATATCCAGTTGTTGCTGGGCAATGGCCAGTTTTTGCTGTGCCTTGACGGAATCCGGTTTTTTGATCAGCGCTTGCTGGTAGGCGGCCACCGCATGTTCGTAATTGCCATCGGTGAATTGCTGGTCGCCACGGCTAATGGCGTTGTTGTAGGCGCAGCCGCTGCACAGGGCAATGGCCGCTATCAGGGTAAATAGTTTTGACATGGTCTGCACCACAGTTGTTGTTATCAGTGAGTCGGTGCAGTGTATAGCGGCCAGTCTGAATTGAAACTGAACGGGTTCTCAAAGGCACTCTAAAAATAGCCTCTGCTGTTCCATAAGTTATTCCTGAATTGTTTGGAAAATAAGGCCATCGAGGAGCTTAGACCCCCAGCAGACATGAATTGGGTATTGTTTGCTGTGACGCGCCACCTTACTTTATAGGAAGTCCCATCCATGGGGGCTCGAGGTCAGCATCCATGCTGACCACGGTCACATCAAACAATACCCAATTCATGTTGTGCGAGTTTGTACGGCAGCAGTAAAAAATAGTGCATTGTTAGAAGCGCCTTAACGTCTATTGTTGTTGCTGTGCAGGTGGTTGCATTTCGGCCATGCGCTGGCGGGCTTTCTGCGACAGGTCGCTGTTGCCCTGGGCGGCTTCGGTAAAGTATTTGCGCGCCCTGGTGTAATCCTGTCGTTGGTAGGCAAATTCTCCCAGATAGTAGCTGGCGGTCAGGGTGGGCAGGATATGGTAACTGGCGAGTAAATCTTGTTCCGCAGCGGCGTTTTCATTTTGCTGCAGGCGCACCAGTCCGCGCAGTACATGGGGTTTGAAGTAGGCGGGATTCTTGCCAATGGCAGTGGTGTAAGACTTTTCAGCGTTGCCCAGGTTGTTTTGCATTTCCCAGGCAATACCGCGCAGCTCCCAGAATTCACTTTCCGCTGGCTGCAGGGCCACGGCGCGGTCGAGCTTTTGCAGTGCTTCCCTGGGTTTTTTTTGTTGTAACAGCGCCTGTGCTTCAGTGGCGGCCTGGTATGCCGGAGCGTCTTTCTTGATTTGGGCAATGGCACGTTGGTAGCGGCTGCGATTGCGGTTGCCGGCAGCGCCCAGACGGGCGGCGTGTTGTTTGTTGGCCTCCACCCGTTGCTGTGATGGCGGGTGGCTGGCAAACAGCGCGGATATGGGGTCGCTGCGGCGCCCTTGCGACAGGCGCACGAAAACCTGCTGTAATTCCACCGCCCCTTGCAGGTCATAGCCTGCGCGCTTCATGTACAGCATGCCGTATTCGTCCGATTCCAGTTCGTCATCGCGCCCGTAACGGGCCAGCAATGCGGAGGCGCCGAGGCCGCCCCACTGAGACAGGGCGCCCTGATATTGGGTGTCTTTGGCAAAACCACCGGCTACTGCCAATCCTGCCTGTAGCAGCTGCTGCTGGCTGAGGCGTGCGGCGGTATGGCGAGCCGCGGCGTGAACAATCTCATGGCTGAGCACCGCCGCCAGCTGGGATTCGTCTTCCAGGTAGCCAAGCAAGCCACGATTGATGGCGATTTTACCGCCGGGCAACGCCCAGGCATTGGGCACCGAGCTGTTGAGTACGGTAAATTCGTAGGGCAAATCAGGGCGGTCGCTGACTTTGGCGAGCCGCTGGCCGACCTCGTTGATATAAAACTGCAACTCGTTGTCCACATAGTAACGCCCGCCCTGAGACTGCAGCTGTGGGCGGTATTGTTGTTGGCCGATTTGCACCTCCTGTTGAGTGGAGAGCAGTGACAGCTCCTTTTTGCCGGTAACCGGATTGACGGCGCAACCGGTGGCAAACAGGGTTGTGAGCAGTAAGCTGAGAAGGCAGTGACGTGGCAGCATTTGGTAGTCCTTTTCGGTGAATTTGGACGTATAATCATTTTCAATTTTAGCGCCTATAAAGCCGCCAAAGGTAAAAATATGCACATAATTATCTCGCCCGCCAAAACCCTGGATTTTGAAACCCCCGCTGTGGCCAACAAACACAGCCAGGCGGAGTTTCTGGCCAGTTCTGCCAAACTTATCGGCGAACTGCGTCAGTTGGCCCCTCAGGACATCAGCGCGTTGATGAAGGTCAGTGACAAAATCGGCCAGCTGAATTACGACCGCTTTCAAAGCTGGAAACGCCCGTTTACCGAAAAAAACGCCAAGCAAGCACTGCTGGCGTTTAAAGGCGATGTGTACACCGGGCTGGATGCAGAGAGTTTTACCCAGCACGACTTTAACTGGGCGCAAAAACACCTGCGGATACTGTCGGGTTTGTACGGCCTGTTGAAGCCGCTGGATTTGATTCAGCCCTACCGCCTGGAAATGGGCACAAAGTTCGCCAACAAAGGCGGCAAGAATCTTTATGAATTTTGGGGCGATACGCTGACAGATGTTTTGAACAAAGAGCTGGCGACAGAAAAAAAGCCGGTGTTGATCAATCTGGCGTCCAATGAATATTTTAAAGCGGTAAATACAAAATCCTTAAACGCCGAAATCATTACCCCCGCGTTTAAGGATTATAAAAATGGCCAATACAAAATGATCAGCTTTTACGCCAAAAAAGCCCGTGGTCTGATGAGCGCTTACATTATTAAAAATCGGTTGAACAATCCGGATGATATTAAAAATTTTGATACCGCCGGTTATTACTTCAGCCCGGAACAGTCGAAGGGTAATAATTGGGTGTTCCTGCGAGACGAGGTTTAATCGTAGCTTGGCTACAAAAAATTACATCAGTTGGATTCAATGACAATCGAAAAACCATTCTCCCAAGCCTGCGAAAATAATAAAGCGCCGATTCTTGCGGTTTTAAAAAAGACCTTTGCCAACTCAACCCATGTTTTGGAAGTGGGCAGTGGCACCGGCCAGCACGCGGTATTTTTTGCCCCGCAGTTGTCACACTTGCACTGGCATACCAGCGATTTACCGGAAAACCACAGCGGCATCAATCAGTGGATTGATGAGTTCCCCAGTGCCAATTTGCAGCGGCCCCTGCTGTTGGATGCGGATATGCCCAAGTGGGCGCTGGAAAATATCGACGCTGTATTCACCGCCAATACCTGTCACATTATGTCCTGGGAAAGCGTGCAAAACCTGTTTGCTCATGTGGGGGGGCTTTTGCAATCCAGTGGCCGTTTTTGTATTTACGGCCCTTTCAATTACGATGCAAAATACACCAGCGAAAGCAATGCCCGGTTTGATGTCTGGCTAAAAGAGCAGGCACCCCACCGGGCAATTCGTGATTTTGAAGCGGTCGAAAAATTGGCTGCTGATCAGGGTATGTCCCTGGTGAAGGATTATGAAATGCCAGCCAACAACCGATTGCTGGTTTTTGAAAAATAAAAATGCGGGCAGTAACTCCCATTCAAACAGTAAAAAGTGATTTGCTACAGGAAAAGAAAATCACTCTGTTGGTCAAACGGGAAGACCTGCGCCACCCTCAAATCTCCGGCAATAAATACCACAAACTAAAACACAATCTGAGTGACGCAAAACGCCAGGGCTTTGCAACTATGGCCAGCTTTGGCGGTGTCTGGTCGAACCACCTTCATGCCCTGGCTTATGCCGGTCAACAAAGCGGTTTGAAAACGGTGGGTTTTGTTCGCGGCCCGTTGCCCGTGCCGTTAAATGCCATGCTGCAAGACGCCAGCGCTTGGGGTATGGAGTTGCGATCTTTAAGCTACAGCGATTATCGCCGCCGTCACGATAATCATTTTTGTCAGCAGTTAATGGCCACCATCGACAACGGCTTTTTAATTCCGGAAGGGGGTGCCAATTCACTGGCGATAAAAGGTTGCGCAGAATTGGGTGAGGAAATGACCAGGCAGATAACAGATATGGACTACCTGTGCACCGCCTGCGGCACCGGCGCAACCATGGCCGGGTTGATCGCCGGTGTCGGTGAGCGAACAACGGTATTGGGATTCTCTGTTGTGAAAAATAATCAGGTTTTGGACTCGGATATTCGCGATTGGCTGCCCGAAAATTGCAGCGAAAAAAATTGGCGCGTGCTACACGATTATCACTGCGGTGGTTTCGGCAGGCTCAACCGGGAGCTGGTGGCGTTTATGGATGACTGGAAGGCTCACAGCGACATTCCGCTGGAGCCGTTGTACACCGGCAAAATGCTTTACGGTTTGTTTGACATGATCGCTGCTGACTACTTTGCGGCGGGCTCAAAAATTGTGGCGTTGCACACGGGAGGTTTACAAGGGCTGCGGGGGATGGGACCACAACTGGCGCATTTTCAAGGCCAATAATACAGTTGGGTAATTTCAAGCAGAATGACAGTAATCCGATGGAGATTGCCGCGGTCGCTGCGCGCCCTCGCAATGACGGAGGGTGTAAACAGTTGTCATCGCGAGCGTAGCGCGGCGATCTCGACCAGACTGGCATATTGTTTCATTTGTCGCCATACGGAATGTAGAGGGACGTTCTTTATAAGGTATCTATTTGTAAGGTATCTATTTGTAAGGTAAGTACTGTTCCGCATCTGCCATATAGCGCCGGTTCATTTCTCCTTCCTGCTTTATAAACTCACCAACAGCGCCGTTAAACCGCTCATCCGCCAGCCAGTGATAGGAACAGGTTTCCACCGGCTCAAAACCTCTGCGGATTTTGTGCTCCCCTTGGGCGCCGGCATCAAAGCGTTGCAGCTTTTGTTCAATGGCGTACTCGATACCCTGGTAGTAACAGAGTTCAAAATGCAGCCCGTCTATTTCCCGGGCAGTGCCCCAATAGCGTCCGTACAGAGTTTCACTGTCGCGAAAAAACAGTGCTCCTGCGATCAGTTCGCCGCCGTCGTCGCGTGCGGTCGCCAGCATAATTTGCTCTGCCATGGCCTTGCCAATGCGCTGGAAAAACTCCCGGTTCAGGTAGCCGGTGCCGCCGCTGCGCTTCAGGTAAGTGCGGTGGTACAGGGGGTAAAATTGATCCCAGAGCTTATCGCTGATTTGCGGCCCTGCAAGCCGTTCGATATTCAGGCCGGGCTGCTGCACTTTGCGGCGTTCGCTGCGGAGGGTTTTGCGCTTGCGGGCGTTAAAGCGAGCCAGAAAATCCTCGAAGTTGTTGTAGTCGTTATTAAACCAGTGGAACTGGGTACCACTGCGGCGCTGTAAAAAATCAACGCTGCCTAACAATGCGTCCTGTTCGGCATTTGCAAACAGTAAATGAACGCCAGAGCAGCCCTGTACGCGAGTGTATTGGCGCAGGGCATCGGCGATGGCGGCAACCCGTGGAGCGGGGTCGCCGCCTGCGGCCAGCAACATTCTGGGGCCGGTGGCGGGGGTAAAGGGTACGGCGCTCAGCAGCTTGGGGTAGTACGGTAGCTCAAGGCGCTGGTAGGCATCGGCCCAGCTCCAATCGAACACATACTCCCCCCACGAATGGGATTTTTCGTACAGGGGCAGGGCGGCGACAAGCTGGCCATTTTCGTGCAGGCTCAGGTGCCGGGGTTGCCAGCCGGTGTCGGTGCACACGCTGCCACTGGCCTCCAGTGCCTGTAAAAAACCATGTTGCAAAAAGGGGTAATCGCTGCCCAGCAAGGTGTTCCAGTGGTCGGCCGGAAATTGGTCTATGCTGTTGTAAAAATTAATTCCCACAATAAATTTTTTTATCTGGCTCGGTAGATGGATCGTTGCATAAACTATACGGTCGTACCAATAACAAAAATCACTATGGAGAGATTTCAATGGATGTATTCAAAGACGCAGTATCCCGCCTCAATCGCCTGGGAATGGAAGCCGGTATTGACCTGGAAGTCTTGCAGGCCCTCAATTACCCGGAGCAAACGGTTACCGCTGCTCTGCCGGTGCGTATGGACAATGGCCGCACCGAAGTGTTTGTGGGCCACCGTTGCCGCTTTAACTCCGCATTGGGGCCCACCAAGGGGGGTATTCGCTACCACCCCGGCGTTACCCTGGAGGAAGTGCAGGCGCTGGCACTGTGGATGACCATCAAGTGCTCGCTGGCCAATATTCCCTACGGCGGCGGCAAGGGCGGGGTTACTGTGGATCCGAAATCCCTGTCGCCCATGGAGCTGGAGCGGCTGTCTCGCAGCTACATGCGCGCCATGGTGGATGTGGTGGGCCCGAGCCGGGATATTCCCGCCCCCGATGTGTACACCAACGCCCGCATTATGGGTTGGATGGCGGATGAGTACGAACGTATCCAGCGCCAGAAAGCCCCCGGTGTGATTACCGGCAAGCCCATTGAATTGGGGGGCAGCCTTGGGCGCGACGAAGCCACCGGCCGCGGTGCTTTTATTGTCACCAAACAACTGGCGGAAAAACTCAACTGGAAACCCGCAGACATCCGCGTTGCGGTGCAGGGTTTTGGCAATGCGGGTTATCACGTGGCGCGACTGTTGCACGCCGAAGGCTACCGGGTTGTCGCCATCAGCGATTCCAAAGGCGGTATTTATTCGCAGCAGGGCTTCGACATTGAAAGCCTGTACCAACACAAACAGCAACAGCGCAAGCTGGAGGCGGTGTATTGCGATGGCTCGGTCTGTACCCTGCAGGAGCATCAGCGTATCAGCAACGAAGAGCTGCTGGAGCTGGATGTGGATTTGCTGATTCCAGCGGCCCTGGAAGGGGTTATCAATGAAGGCAATGCCCAGCGAATCAAGGCTCCGGTGATTGTGGAAGTGGCCAATGGGCCCATCGAAAGCGCTGCCGACCAAGTGCTGGAACAGCAGGGAACCCGGGTCGTGCCGGATGTGTTGGCCAACGCCGGCGGTGTGATTGTCAGCTACTTTGAGTGGGTGCAAAACCGCCAGGGCTGGGCCTGGAGCCTGGAAGAAGTGCGCGAACGCCTGCTCGCAACTCTCACCGAGGCATTTGACAAGATGTGGGCGGTGCATCAGGCGGAGGGCGTAGCACTGCGCAACGCGGCCTACGCGGTGGCCTTGCGGCGCATCTCAAAAGCCATCAGCAGTCATGGTACCCAGGAGTACTTTCAGAATCGGGATAGTTAAGAAAATTCCCTGTAGCCCGGGTGGAGCGTAGCGAAACCCGGGGTATGTTAAATCGAGCGCAGTTTTTTATCCCACCACCCGGCTTTTCGGAAACCGGCAGCTGAATACCGAGCCCTTGCCCAGGGTGCTGTCGACCTCCAGCGACCCTTCGTGGCGCAGCATCACGTGTTTGACGATGGCCAGGCCCAGACCGGTGCCGCCGGAGCTGGAGGTGCGGCTGGCGTCCACGCGGTAAAAGCGCTCGGTCAGGCGCGGCAGGTGAGTCGGGTCGATGCCAATGCCGTTATCTTCGACATCAATGTGCAGTGTGGTGTCGTTGTTCTCCACACGAATAGCAATGTCACAGCCTTCCGGGTTGTGGCGCACGGCATTGAACACCAGGTTGGAAACGGCGCTGTGCAGTTGTGAGCGTTTGCCGCGCAGGGCCAGGCCTTTACCGCCGTGCAGGGTAATGCGGTGTTTGCCTTCGCTGAGCGCTTCGGCGTCGGTGACAATCTGTTCCAGCATGGGCTCCAGTGGGGCTACTTTTTTGCCCGCGTGCCGCTCCAGCGATTCCAGCTTCGACAGCATCACCAGGTCGTCAGCCAGGCTGCGCATGCGTTTGGTTTGCTGGCCCATTTGTTCCATGGCGCGGCTGACTGGCTTCGGCAGTGTGTCGTCCAGCTGGGTGAGGTTCTCCAGGTAGCCGCTGATCACCGTCAGCGGGGTGCGCAGTTCGTGGGAGATATTGCCGACAAATTCCTTGCGCATTTCTTCCAGATTGCGCAACCGGGTGATGTCGCGCACCACCAGCACCACTTCGTCGTTGCCAAAGGCTGCGGCGCTGCAAGCGAGAATGCGGGTAATACTGCCGGGGGCGCGTATTTCCACGGCCTCGCCAAATTCCTGTCGCTGGATAAACTCCACAAAATCGGGTTCGCGCACCAGATTGACAATGGGTTGATAGCGGTCGCCCGGTTGCAGTGACAGCAAGTGCTCGGCGCAGGGGTTCCACCATTCCAGGGCGCGGTTGCGGTCGAGAATCAAAATGCCGTCGCTGAGGGCGTCGGTTATTTTCTGAATGCGAATGGTGAGGGATCGAAGATTGTGCTGGCTGCGCAACACGCGTTTGTGAAGCCGGTAGAGGCTGTCGGACATATCCCCCCACACACCGGTGGCTTCTGGCGGCAGGCCGCGAGCGCCATTGTCGAGCCAGCGGTAAATCTGCTGAATCTTGATAAATCCCCAGGCGATGTATCCCAGGCAGCCCAGCAGCAGGGTAATCAGCAAGTGGCCGTTGAAATAACCGAATAGCAACAGGCCAATCAGCAATAACACAATACGCTGGATTTCGGTGTGCAGGCTTCGTTTCAAGCCGGGGACTCCCCAAGGTGCCGATAGGTAGTGGCGGTGGTTGTCAGCTCTGCTCGGCTACCTTGGTGGAAAAACGGTAGCCTGCGCCGCGCACAGTTTGAATGAAACGTTCGTGGCCATCAACACTCAGTGCTTTGCGCAGGCGGCGGATATGCACGTCGACGGTGCGCTCCTCCATATACACGTTGCCGCCCCACACGTGGTCGAGAATCTGGTCGCGGCTGTACACACGCTCCTGATGGGTGAGGAAGAACTCCAGCAGGCGGTATTCGGTGGGGCCCATGGAAATGGGCGCGTCATGGATGCTCACCCGGTGGCTGATGGGGTCGAACAACAGGCCGTCGATGGCAATGGGTTCTTCCGGCGCTTCCGGCCCACTGCGGCGCAGCAACGCCTTGATGCGGGCAATCAGCTCGCGGGGGGAGAAGGGCTTGGTGATGTAGTCGTCGGCGCCGGAGTCGAAGCCCTGGATCTTGTTGTCCTCGTCGGACTTGGCGGTGAGCATGATCACCGGCAGCCGGTTGGTCAGCTCCTGGCGCTTGAGGCGGCGTACCAGCTCAATACCACTGGTACCGGGCATCATCCAGTCCAGCAGCACCAGGTCGGGGCGCTCGTCGATAATCAGCCCGTGGGCATCCTGGGCATTGGCCGCCTGCAGGCATTTGTAACCCGCCACTTCCAGCGCCATCACAATCATGTCGCGAATGGGGGCTTCATCGTCCACCACGAGAATGGTCGCCTGTTGCATAACTCCACCTGTAAATAACAAACCAAGGCTATTAGATGACGGCAGTGTGACAGCAATATTACAGGGGTGGGGGTGTTGTGTCATGAGACCCTGTCATCCTGAGCGTAGGCCGGGTCAGCGTCGAGACCCTTCGCTGCGCTCAGGGTGACAGGTGACTGTTTGAGTCTGGGACAACGCTCAATGCCCGCAGTTGCCGCCCACATGGGGGTGGCCGTGAGCCAGCTCTTCCTCGGTGGCGTCGCGCAGTTCGGCAACGGCCACGTCAAAGTGCAGAGTTTTGCCCGCCAGCGGGTGATTGGCGTCTACGCTGACGGTGTCGTCACTGACATCGGTGATCACCACCGACATGGGGCCGTTGTCGGTCTGCGCCTGAAAGCGCATGCCCACCTGTACTTCCTGGTCTTCGCCAAACAGATTGCGCGGCACCGACTGCACCAACCCGTCCTGATATTCGCCGTAGGCTTCGGCGGGTGCCACTTCCACTTTCAGCTCATCGCCAGTGGCCTTGCCCAACAGAGCGCTTTCCAGACCGGGAATAATATTGCCGGCACCGTGCAGATACACCAGTGGCTCGCCGCCTGTGGAGGAGTCCAGCTCCACACCGTCGTCGTCGGTAAGGGTGTAGTGGATGGAAACTACGGAGTTCGTTTGAATTGACATAGGAATAGCCTTTGCTGGGGAGTCGCCGTGTGAAGTACGAATATGGGGATAAAAGCCAGATTTACAAGCCGCCTGCTCTCCTGTCACCCTGAGCGCAGCGAAGGGTCTCGGTAGTCGCAGCAGTAAAAGGTTTGTCGCGGCGCTCAGAACGACAGAGGTCTACAACTGATAGTCCAGCACCAAACCAACAAACACCGCAACACCCACCCAATTGTTGTTCAGAAATGCCTTGAAGCAGGCGTCCCGGTCACGGTTTCTGGTCAACTTCTGTTGATGCATAAACAGCAACGCGGCCACTGCCACGCCGCCGTAAAACCAGGCGCCCAGGTCGAAGTTTTTGCCAGTGAGCAACAGTGCCAACAGGCAGAGAATTTGCAGCGTTAAAATCATGGCGCGATCCTGGTCGCCGAACAGAATTGCCGTGGACTTTACTCCCAGCTTTACATCATCGTCCCGGTCCACCATGGCGTAAAAAGTATCGTAGGCCACCGTCCACAATACGACACCGGCGTACAGCGCCCACAGAGCCGGGTTCAATTCCCCGGTTTGTGCGGCAAAGCCCATGGGAATTGCCCAGGCAAAAGCCGCCCCCAGCACCACCTGGGGCAAATGGGTGTAACGCTTCATAAAGGGGTAACTGGCCGCCAGCAGAACAGCGCCCAGCGACAGCAGTACCGTCAAACCATTGGTAAACAGCACCAGTACAAATGCCACCAACAGCAACCCGGCAAACAGCAGCAGTGCTTCGCGAGGGGCGACAAGCCCGCTGGGAATGGGGCGCTGCCCGGTGCGCTGTACATGGCCGTCGATATGGCGGTCGGCGTAGTCGTTAATCACACAGCCCGCCGCCCGCATCAGCGTCACCCCCAGTACAAAAATCACCAGTACATCCCAGTCGGGAAAGCCCCCCGCCGCCAACCACAACGCCCACAACGTGGGCCACAGCAACAGCAAGGTGCCAATGGGTTTGTCAAAGCGCATCAGGCGCAGGAAGTGGGGCAGGCGGTGTTTTAGGGGTTGGTTCATGGCAGCGGGGAATGTTGAATTGGCCGCTATGATAAAAGCACGGGCATCAATTGGCCATTAACGGTGAGTTCAAGCGCGTAAAATTAGCGGGGGCTAGTCATACCCCGGCTTATATCCAGGGAAAGCCGGCAAAAATATCTCACTCACCATCAGCGGTTTGCTGTCCAGCCGAAATACCGAGCGCCGCCCCCATAGCGGATGTTGCAATTCCCCCAGTTGTGCCGGCACCACACTGTTGCCGGCGGTCAGGCAGGCAATTTCCATGGGGGTGCGTTTCATGGTTGGGTCGTTGAACAGCAGTGCCCCCAGTGGCCGGTTATCCAGTTGCCGCATGGCTCGCAAGCGGCCAGTGAGGGTGGTGATGGGCAGTACACTGCGGGCGTATACCCAGGGCTGGTCGCGGCCATACAGAATCACTTCGCGCACCAGGGCGTGGTGGCGGCCTGGCAGGTTTAACAGGCGGCACTCCGACAGCCGGGGCAGTTGCCAGCGTTGATTGAGCACTTGTACCCGAAAACAATTGTCGCTGGCGGCGATCAGGCGTTCGGTAAGCGACCCCTGGTCCAGCAACCAGGGTCGCAGGGACTGTGGAATGCTGTTGCGGGGTACGCGCCGGTAGCTGCGCCAGGCGGGTTCGCGGTGGAACAGTTTGTTGGAAAATCGGGATACAGGCACGGGGCAATCCACAGTGAAAGCGGCATTTTAACGACCTTGCCGCTGGCTGGATACAGTTGCGTGGGATTCAGTAAGGCTGCATCATCAGGGCATCGACAACACAGGAGAAGGAACCTTGATTATTACCAATATTGAAACCGTACCGGGCAAAACCATCGTCAAACATCTGGGTATGGTGCAGGGCAACACTGTGCGCGCCAAGCACGTGGGCAAGGATATTCTCGCCGGCTTCAAGAATGTGTTTGGTGGTGAGCTGAAAAGTTACACAGATTTGCTTACCGAATCCCGCGAAGAAGCCACTCAGCGCATGCAGGCCCAGGCGGAGGCCATTGGTGCCAACGCGGTGATCAATGTGCGCTACTCCACCTCGTCGGTGGCCGCCGGTGCTGCGGAGCTGTTTGTGTACGGCACGGCGGTGGTGGTTGAGGAGCAGTAGCCATGGAAAACCTTATAGGCTTTCTGGCGCTGCTGTTTTTGGGGTATTTCTTTGGCCGTATGGCCGAGCGGCGCCACTTCAAGTCCATTATCCAGCGAGAGCGCCAGTATGCAGATACCCTGACATTTAGCGCCAAGACGCCGCCAGCGGACATGGACGTTGCCAATGCTCAACTGGTGTCCGGCAATGTGGTGGTGTCGGTGGATTACTTCAAACAGGTGATGGCGGGTCTGCGGGCGTTGCTCGGGGGCCGGGTAAGTGCCTACGAAACCCTGGTGGAACGGGCCCGGCGCGAGGCGTTGCTGCGCATGAAAGAACAGGCCCGGCAGCTGGGGGCGGAGATGATTTTTAACGTCAGGCTGGAAACCGCTTCCATTTCCAAGGGCGAGCAACAGCAGGTGGGCAGTGTGGAAGTGTTTGCCTATGGCACTGCTCTGGTGGCGCCCAAACAGATCGATGCCCAACCTATGGCCGTCCGGGGTTAAGGTGCAGGGTGGGTTAGCGCAAGCGTAATCCACCAGGTACACATGCCCACAGGCAAAGCACAGGAAATTTGGCAAATATTGGAATACCAAAATCCCCAGGTGCCGGAAGGCATCAATGTGTCGAAACAGCATCCGCTGAAAGAATTTGCCTGGATGCTGGCTACGGTTGGGGCCATTACCCTGGCGGTGGTTTTGCTGTTGAGTTTGCTGGCCGGGTGGCTGGTCAAGTTTGTGCCGTTTTCGGTGGAGCGGCAATTGGCGCAGCAGGTAATCAGCCAGCTGCCTGTTTCCGAGCCGTCCCCGCGCCATCAGCAAATCCAACAATACCTGCAAGAATTGGCGGATAAACTGGTGGCTAACGCGCCTTTGCCAGAGGGCATGACGATCACTGTTCACTATGTGGACGATGATACCGTGAACGCCGCCGCTACTCTGGGTGGCCATGTGTTGATGCATCGCGGCTTGCTGGAAAAGCTCCCCAGCGAAAATGCCCTGGCCATGGTGATGGCCCACGAAATTGCCCATGTGCGCCATCGCGACCCGTTGATGTCGCTTGGCCGTGGTGTGGTGGTAACCACGGCCCTGGCCGCCATCAGTGGTTTTTCCGACAGTCAGTTGAGCAGTTGGGTAGTGGGGCTTGGCAGCAACCTGACACTGTTGAAATTCAGCCGCAACCAGGAGCACGCCGCCGATGAAAATGGCCTGTTGGCACTGAATAATACCTACGGTCACACCGGTGGCAGTACAGAGTTGTTTGAGGTATTGATACAGGCTCACGGCGACCCTGAGGCATGGGCCACCTTTCTGGCGACTCACCCTCTTGGTGACGAACGCATCGAGGCGTTGGCGCAGCAGGCTCGGCGCAATGGCTGGCAGCAGACAGGCGAACTGACGCCGCTGCCGGAGTTTGTGCCTCGGGTTGGTCTGTAGAGCACGTCATTGCGAGTCGCGTAGCGACGTGGCAATCTCCTGACTTTCGGAGTGCCAGGTTGGAGATCGCCGCAGTCGCTTCGCTCCTTCGCGATGACAGGTATGGTTTTAGCTCACTAACAGGGAACACTCCCATGACACTCACCACACGAATATTTATTGGCATGATCGCAGGCATGGCTGTTGGCGTGGCCATTAATGGTGCGGCCAGCGCCGGTTGGCTGGCCAGTGCCGGGGAATTCTGGCTGGTGGATGGAGTATTCGACCCGGCGGGCTCCATTTTTATCGCCTGCCTGAAAATGGCGGTGATTCCGGTGGTGTTTTTTTCCCTCACCTGCGGTGCGGCGGCAATGGGTGCCAGTGCCCGTATGGGGCGGTTGGCGGGGGGCACGCTGGGCCTGTATCTGATGACCACCGCCATTGCCGTCGCCATCGCTTTGCTGGTGGCCAATGTCATCAACCCCGGCGCCGGGGTTGATCGCGCTGCTTTTGAGGCCTGGGACACCAAAAACGCCCCCGGCCTGAAAGACGTCATCGTCGGCATGTTTCCCACCAATCCGGTGCAGGCCATGGCCGATGGCAAAATGCTGCAAGTGATTGTGTTCTGTATTTTGCTGGGGGTGGCACTGTCCATGGCCGGCGCTGCTGGTGGGCGGGTGCTGCGGGCATTCCAGGACATTAACGAGGTGGTATTGAAGATGATCACCCTCATTATCCACCTGGCGCCCTACGGCGTATTTGCCCTGTTAGCCAAACAGTTCAGTTTGTTTGGCTGGTCGGAGTTTGCCAAAGTGGGGCTGTATGTGGTCGCGGTGGTTGTGGCGTTGGTGCTGCATTTCTGTGTGGCCTATCCGGGCATTTTGAAACTGTTTACCGGCCTCAATGTGTTGAGGTTTGTGAAAAACGTGCGCCCGGCCATGATCACGGCGTTCAGCACCTCGTCCAGCGCCGCTACCATGCCGGTGACCATGAACGTGGTGAAGCGCCGCCTGGGGGTGGATAACCGGGTGGCATCGTTCACCATCCCCCTGGGGGCCACCATCAATATGGACGGCACCGCCATTATGCAGGGGGTGGCCACGGTATTTATCGCCCAGGTGTACGGTGTGGATTTGAGCTTCAGTGCCTACCTGACGGTGATTATTACCGCTACCCTGGCATCGGTGGGCACCGCTGCTGTGCCCTCAGCGGGGCTGATTATGCTGGCCATTGTGCTGCAACAATTGCAGCTCCCCGCCGAGGCCATCGGCATGATTCTGGGGGTAGACCGGCTGCTGGATATGCTGCGCACCAGCGTCAATATTGCCGGTGACTGTGCGGTGAGCACCATCGTTGCCAAGCGCAACGGCTTGCTGGATGAAGCGGTGTACAACGAAGTGTCGGACCAAAGCGAATTGCAAATTAACCAAACAGAACCAGAGGAAAACAGATGAAGCCATTGATGCCCGCAGCTGCGGCTCTGCTGTTGGCGGCCTGCTCCGCTGAATACAAGCCGTTAACAGAACACGGCGGCAAGAATTTTTGCCTGAATATGACCACCAGCAAGGGACCGGTGGGTTTGTTGATCAACGCCGAAAAAGCCCCCGTATCGGCGCAAAACATATTGGATTATGTGAATGCGGGGCACTATGACAACACGGTTTTTCACCGCGTGATCAAGGATTTTATGGTTCAGGGCGGCGGCCACGACCTGACCATGGCCCTGAAAGAAACCCGCCCCGAAATTACCAACGAGTCCGACAATGGCCTGGCCAACAAGCGCGGCACTCTGGCTCTGGCGCGGGGGGAGGATCCTCACTCCGCCAGCGCCCAGTTTTACATCAACCTGGTGGATAACAGCCACCTGGACCACAGGGGTGGCGAAGATGGCTGGGGCTACACGGTGTTTGGTGAAGTGGTATCCGGCATGGAGGTGATCGATGCCATTGGCATTGCCGAAACCGGTGCTCACCCCCTTGGCATGTCTGACGTGCCGGTGGAGCAAATTGCCATTGAGCGCATGGAACAAATGCCCTGCCCGCCGTTGGCTAAATAGCCCCCTAGGGGACCTCCACCCGTGCAAACAGGGCGTTCTGCACGGTGGGTTCAAAGGCTTTTAATTGGTTCAGGGGGATTTCTACCCCGCTTAGGCACAGCAACCATTCGGTTTTGTCGGGGCGGGTTTCAGTGGTGATGGGTGTGGCCACCACCGCTTCGCCGCTGCGCAGTTCCATGCGCAACTCTGCCCCGGCAATGCAGGCCAGTTCCAGGTGATCGTGGATAGCGCAGGGCAGAGGCGTGGAGGACATGTTGAAAACCCGGTTGTCATCCTGAACGCGGCGAAGGATGACGCTAGCTGAATATCCCTTTAAACAGGAAGAAGAACAGTATCGCCAGCCCTGCACCGGCGGGCAGGGTGACCACCCAGGACATAAAAATGGTGCCGATGGCGCGCAGGTTCAGTGCGCCGATGCCCCGCGCCAGGCCCACGCCCAGTACCGCCCCCACCAATACCTGAGTGGTGGATACCGGCAAGCCGGTGCCCGAGGCCACAACCACCGTGCCCGCAGCGCCCAGTTCGGCGGCGAAGCCCCGGCTGGGGGTGAGTTCGGTAATCTTTTTGCCGATGGTGGCCATTACCTTAAAGCCCAGAGTGGCCAGGCCCACCACAATGCCACTGGCACCCAGCAGCAGAATCCACGGCGGCATAACGGCTTTGGCTTCCACCACGCCGCTGTTCAATACAGACACCACCGCCGCCAGTGGCCCCACGGCGTTGGCGACATCGTTGGAACCGTGGGCGAAGGCCATGGCGCAGGCGGTAAATATCATCAGCACCGCGAATACTTTTTCCACACTGGCAAAGCGGTTTTCCTGCTCGGCGGGCTCGTCCCGGTGTACCCGGTTAAGCAGCAGCTTGCCAATAAAGGCCACAATAACTCCGATTACCACCGCCCACAGCGCCGCTTCGCCAAATGAAAAGCTGATGCCTTCACTCTTGAATACGTGTTTCAGGCCTTTGAGGATGGTCACCATGGCCATCAAAAAGCCGACGCCGAACATGTAAATGGGAATGTATTTTTTGGCGCGGGCGAAGGGGTCTTGCTGGGTAAGAATGAGTTTTTGCACACTGCGGAACAGAATAAACGAAATGGTGCCCGCCAGTACCGGGGCCACCACCCAGCTGGCCACTACGCTGCCCACCTTGCCCCATTTCACCGCATCCACCGAGATACCCACGGCGGCAAAACCGACAATGGCACCGATAATGGAGTGAGTGGTGGACACCGGCCAGCCGCGCATGGTGGCCACCAACAGCCAGGTGCCCGCCGCCAGCAACGCTGACATCATGCCGAACACCAACAGCTCCGGGCTGCCCGCCAGTACATCGGCGTCGATCAAGCCCTTGCGGATGGTTTTGGTAACTTCGCCGCCGGCCAGGTAAGCACCGGCAAACTCAAACACCATGGCGATAATAATCGCCTGCTTGATGGTCAGGGCTTTGGAACCCACCGAGGTGCCCATGGCGTTGGCCACATCGTTGGCACCTACGCCCCAGGCCATAAAGAAGCCAAAGGCACATACCAGAACCAGCAAAATAGTGTTGTATTCAGTAAGAATTTCCACAGCGAAACCCCTTGTTTATTCTGTTGATCAGGTAGGTGTTAGCGGGCAAGTAGCAACTGCAGACGGCCGCCAACGCGCTCGGCCTGGTCAGCCATGGCGCCGATACCGCCGATGGTTTGGTACAGAAACATCACCTCCACCGGGGGCAGCTCGCTCTCCAGGGCGAACAGTTTTTGGCGCAGCTCACGCTCCAGGCCGTCGGTGGTGTCTTCCAACTCATCCAGGCGTTCAATCAGCTGTTCGATCAAGTCGATCTCGCCGCCGCCAAAGCCGGTTTCCAGCAGCTCATCCAGTTCGTTAATGGCTTTCAGGGCTTGCTCGGCAACGGCGATGGCAGCGACCACAAACTCCTTCATTTTGGCTTGCAGTGGTTCGGGAATCACCATCTGACGCCCCAGCATCAGGCCGGAAATATCCTTGGCGGCATTGGCCACTCGGTCCTGTACCGACAACAACTCCAACAAGTCGGAGCGCGACATGGGCATAAACAGGCTTTTTGGCAAGTGCAGGCGCAGCTGCTTTTTCAGTTCGTCGGCGCGGTGTTCGGCATTGCCGATTTCCTCATGCAGGTTGGCCGCCGATTTCCAGTCGCTGGCAATGGTGGCGTCCAGAAAGGCACGCAAATACTGAGCGCAGTCCACCACCGCCGTCATATGTTCCTGCAAGGGCTTGATGGGTGACTTGCCGAATAAGTTGGCAAAAGGGTTGGACATGATGGCCTCCTTTGATTTGAGCGGCAGTATATGGGGGAGTTGTTGGGTTGTCACATTTTTGAAATAAAAATGTAACGGGTGACGAGCAGATCGAGCGAGTGTGTCATCCTGAGCGTAAGCGAAGGATCTCATTGCCCGCAGCACGCCAAGAGATCCTTCGCTGCGCTCAGGATGACAGGCCTGCCCGCAGCCCGCAGCTGTCAGTATTTAAGCGTTTTCTCCGGCTTGAACAGCTTCGCCCGCACCACTTCCCGATAGCGGGTGGGGGAGGTGTGGTAGTGGGCGGTGAACAGTTTGCTGAAGGCGCCGGTGTCCTGGTAGCCCACCCGGGCGGCCACTTCCGCCACCGACAGGTTGGCTTTTTGCAGCAGCTCGCGGGCGTTTTCCAGGCGGATTTCCTGCAAATAGGTGAGGGGTGTTTTGCCCAGTGCGGCTTTAAAGCGGCGATTAAAGGTGCGCACGCTCATACCCAGTTGCCCGGCCAGCTCCGCCATGCGCACACTGCGGCCAAAATTGTCCTGCAGCCAGATTTGCGCCTGCGCCACCTGCTCGTCCGGGTGGTATTGCACCTGGTCTGCCAGGTAACCCACCGGTTCGTTGAGGTTGCGAATTTCGTGAAAGAAATGGCGCGCCACATGGGTGGCCACCTGGCTGCCGTACAGACGGTGAATCATATGCACGGTCAGCTCACCCAGCGCATTGACGCTGGCGGCGCAGTACAGGTTGCCCGCCTGGGTAATAAAGTATTGGCGCTTTAGCTGTACCGCCGGGTAGTCCCGCTGAAAACGGTCAAAATAGTGCCAGTGGGTAGTGGCGGGCTTGTCGTCCAGCAGGCCCGCCTCTGCCAGAAAGCACACCCCGGTACCCACGGCAGAAATCAGCGCTCCCCGCTCTGCCTGTTTGCGCAGCCAGGGCAAGGCGGCGGCGTGCTTGCGCAACGCCGGACGCGGGTTGCGCCACAAACCGGGGATGTGCACCAGATTGTAGGGCTGTTCGTCCAGCGGGCCATCCGCCTGCAGGCTGAGCCCGGCGGCAGATCGCGTTGCCCGACCTTCCACACTGAGGCAGCGCAGTTCGATGGGGCGGGCGTTGCGGGCAGTCTGCCGGGCCGCTGCCTGGGCGGTGCGCAGCATCTCCATGGGCATGGTGGCGCTGGTGGCCAGGGAATTGTCGAACAGCAAAATAGCGACTTTAAATGGCTCTTTGATGGGCATGGTGATCCAGTGTGTCCAGATTCTCCCAATATATGTCCAGTTCGCCCTTTTATTCAAGGGTGTCTGGGGGCAAAATGACGCAATAGTTGAACGGCCTTTGCTGTCATTGGCAAAGAGATTCTTCGCTGCCCTCAGCATGACGAATGTCATGGACTGATTGTGGAGAAAGACCATTCGTGTAAACAGTATTTTTCGGGGTTTGTTATGACAGCACTACCGGTAATCGTGGCGTTTGGCGGCATCAATGCTGCGGGCCGCAGTTCATTTCACCAGGGCTATCGCCGCACGGTGCTGGACTCCTTGCCCGAGGCGGAACAGCAAAAAACCATCGCTGGCCTCGCCTGCCTGATGAATCTGGTGAGCTGGGAAAACGATCACTACGTGGACGCCGAGGGCGGCACCATGAGTGAGGCGGAAGTGGCCTGTGAATACCGTCAGGCGGTATTGGATGGCACTCTGATTCGCCGTATCGAAGACAATCACTTCGACCCGGACAACGTACCCTGCAACAACCTGTTGCGCCTGGAGGCCACTGGCGAAGCGCTCAAATTCATCACCAAACGTCGCAGCTTGCCACCGGTATTGCCCGCAGACTGGGCGGTTACCGACATTGACGATGGCAAAGTGCAGGTGGAAATTAACGGCACCGCCGAGGGCCTGGTACCCAACACCCGCAGCATTCCGGTGAAATCCGCCGGTATTTTGCCCACCGGCTTCGAGCCCGCCAAGCTGTACAACTCCCGCTACCAGCCTCGCGGTTTGCAACTGGCCATCTACGGTGCATCTGACACTGTGCGCTCCATGGGTATCGGCTGGGATACGGTATGCAACGCGGTACACCCGGACGAAATTGGCGTATACGCCAGCAGCGCCCTGGGGCAGTTGCAAGACGAAGGTTGGGGTGGGGTGATTTCCAACCGCTTTAAAGGCGGCCGCCCCAGCTCCAAGCAAATTCCCATGGCGCTGAACAGCATGCCGGCGGATTTCCTCAATGCTTATGTGTTGGGCAGTGTTGGCCACACCGAATCCGTGGCCGGAGCCTGTGCCAGCTTCCTCTATAACCTGCGCGCGGCGGTGGACGACATTCGCGCTGGCCGCCGCCGGGTGGCGGTGGTGGGTAACTCCGAATCCCCCATGAACCCGGAAGTGCTGGAAGGCTTTACCATGATGGGCGCCGTGGCCACTGAGGAAGGGCTGGCCAGAATCGACGGCGTAGACAAGCCCGACCCGCGCAAAACCAGCCGCCCGTTCGGAGAAAACTGCGGCTTTACCGCCGGTGAATCTGCTCAATACATTATTCTGATGGACGATGCCCTGGCGGTGGAATTGGGAGCTGATATTCACGGTGCGGTGCCGGATGTGTTCGTCAACGCCGACGGTGTCAAGAAATCCATTTCCAGCCCCGGTGCCGGTAACTACGTATCCGTAGCCAAGGCCGTGGCCGCCGCTAATGCCATTTTTGGTGAAGACGCCATTCGCGAGCGCAGCTTTATTCAGGCCCACGGCTCCAGCACTCCGCAAAACAGGGTGACCGAATCCCACATATTCCATGAAGTTGCAGAAGCCTTTGGCATCGAAAACTGGCCAGTGGCGGCAGTGAAATCCTACGTGGGGCACTCCATGGCCCCCGCCAGTGGCGACCAGATGATGAGCACCCTGGGGGTGTTTCGCTACGGTTTGATCCCCGGCGTAAAAACCACCGACAAAGTGGCGGACGATGTGTACGACGACCACCTCAATATCCCCCTGCAGGATCTGAACGTGGGCGTGGGCAATCTGGACGTAGCCTTTATCAACGCCAAGGGTTTTGGTGGCAACAACGCAACTGGAATCGTGATGTCACCGCAAGTGGCTGAACAAATGCTGCAAAAGCGCCACGCCGAACAGTGGGCAGAGTACGAAGCCCGCCGCCAGCAAACCCGCGCCGCCGCCGCCGAGTACGAACAGCAGGCGGACCGCTGTGAACTGGAGCCCATCTACCGCTTTGGCGAAGGCATTATCGACGAGCAGGCCATTGAGATCAGCGCAGAAAAAATACAAGTGCCGGGCTTTGCCCAGCCGGTGGTGTTTGATCGGGAAAATCCGTTTGGGGATATGGTGTAGTAGAGGCCAGAAGTTGGCAGTACTGTTTTTGAATACGTTATTGCAAGGTCGCGAAGCGGCTGTGGATTAAAATTCCGCCATCAAATAACTCCTGAGATTGTAATTGTCGGTGGTTCGCTTCTGTTCGCCGCCGTAAATTACGGAGCCTTTTTTGGCTCTTTCTCCAAACACTTTGTGAAAATTTTGAATACCTTTTAAAAATGAATTCTGCCAGGTTTGTGAAGACTTGATTTCTATGGGCTTTAGCCGGTTGCCATTGGGGATAACCAGGTCTACTTCGTTGCCGTGGCTGTCGCGATAGAAGAATAAACGGGGCTCCCGGCCTGCATTCAGCTGTGATTTGAGCGCCTCAATCACCACCAGGTTTTCAAACAGATTGCCTTTCAGCGGGTCTCGCTGCATCTGTGTTTCTGTTTCTATTCCCAACAGCCATGCAGCGAGCCCGGTGTCGATAAAATACAGTTTGGGTGATTTCACCAAGCGCTTGCCGATGTTCTCATAATAGGGGGGTAAGCGATAAACAATAAAAGAGGCTTCCAGCACCGAAATCCAATCGTTAATCGTATTGGCGGATACTCCCACTTCATTGGCCAGCGAAGCCTGGTTGAATAATTGTCCCACCCTGCCAGCACACAGGCGCACAAATTGCTCAAACTTGCTGGCGCTTTTCAGGTTTATCAACAAGCGCACATCGCGCTCAATATAAGTTTGGAAATAAGCACGGTAAAAGCGTGTGGTATTGATAGCGTCAGCATGTTTTCCCGGCATAAACCCATTGAGTAATACGGAGTTCAGCTTTCCAGGGGTTACTGCCATTTCCTGTAAAGACAAGGGCAGCAGGGTTAGATTTGCGGCTCTGCCCGCCAAAGACTGTGAGATGGCGGTTGTCAATTCCAGCTGGTGGCTGCCTGTGAGAATAAATTGCGCTTTTATGGCGTCTTCGTCGACGATGGTTTGGATATAGGACAGTAGGGTGGGTACGCGCTGCACTTCATCCAGGATGACCTTTTTGCGATATTCGCTTAAAAAGCCCCTTGGGTCTTCTGTGGCGTATTGGCGTGTATCCGGATCTTCGAGAGAGACATAGTGGTAATCTGGGAAGGCTGTTTGGCATAGGGTGGTTTTCCCCGCCTGCCTTGGCCCCAGCACGGTAATGATGCGGAACTCTTTGGCCAGGGCTTTGAGTTCATTAAGGATGTATCTTCGGTACATGGCGTCATTTTTGTGTAAATATTCAGTTCAACTTAATTATTGCACAAAAAGTAAGGTCTTGTCTTGCTGCCATCTGTGTTAATCAAACCGTTCCCGCCAATAAATCACTCGATCATGGCCCCGGTAAGAACCAAAGCTGACAGTGGCTTCCGGCAGGGTTGGGTCGTTGTGGTTGCCATCCTGATTCCAGTCGCTGCGCAGCCAGGGGTAATTGGTCAGGTTGATGTTTATGGGGAAGCTGCCGGTATTGCCCGCCCCTGGCGGTGAGAATACCAGGCCAAAGGTGCCACCGGTTGCCTGGGCATTGGGGGTGGTGAAAAAGAAGGTGCCGGTGCTGTCGGCTCCCGCGCCGCCGATAAAGTCCACCCCCTGGGGGCTGGCGCTAACGGTGGTGTTGTCAAACTGAATCTGGTCGGTGGCGATGACGCTGCAACTGTCGGTCAGGCTGGGGGCAAAGAGGCTGCCATCCCAGTATTCGGTGCCAAAGGGCACGTTTAATAATGTGCTTTCCGGGCCGTGGGCATCGCTGATAACGGCGCGGCCAAAGCGCAGGTTAAGCGGTGTGCCAATATCGCGGCTACCGGTGATATCTGTATCGACATCGTCTTCCGTCAGGCTGAGTTGCACACTGGCAAAGGGCCCATCGGGAATGGTGGAGGCCTGCCGGTTAACGGTGGCACTGGGGGTGTTCAAGGCGTACACACCGTTAACCCATTCGGCGTTATCAATCACTAGTCGAGCACTTAAATCGTTGGCCCCCTGTTGCGCATTGTGACTGATGGTGGCTACCGGGTAATTCAAGGTACCTGCAATGCCATCGCTGTCTGCTGCGTAATTGTTGGTGGTGGCACCGGCGCTGTTGCGGGCCGTCAGATTGTAGCTGACAGAGATATTGGGCTGGCCCAGATAGGTAAAATCGCCGCAGCCATTGCTGGTACTGGCGGAGGTAAGGGCAAAGTCTGCCGGGTAAAAGCGCCCCACGTTGCCAGAGGGTTGCGGATTGCTGGCCGGGCCCGCGCCCAAATAGTCGCCATCGGCCACATCAGCCACAAGGGTCACGGTACCCACTTCGCTCCAGCTCAGCCCGGATACGGTAAAGCTGCCACTGCCGCCGCTGGCGGTGCCGCCAGACAAGTTGCCGCTGTTGCCACCCACCGGCATGACCAGTGAATCAACGGCAAGGCTGACGGATTCCGGGCTGGTTTCGTTGCCGTAGTTGGGGGTGATGGCTCCGCCATTGGCGCGGGCGCTAACTGTGGCGCTAAAGGCCGCTCCTGCCGCTACAAATCCGCTGCCCGTTGTGGTGGTGCCGGGGTTGCCGGTAACGGTGGTATCAAAGTGGTGGGGCCGTATCACAAAGTCGTTGCTGGTTCCCTGGGCGGTGGTCAGACCGCCACTGCCATCCCGGGCGTGCAGCTGTAACTGGCCCACATCATTGTAAATAAAGTTCAGAACCGCAATGGAGTCGGCGTCAAAGGCCAGGTTTTGATTGCTGTAGCTGGTGATGGCAGCGCCACTGGCAAAGCTGTCGATGGTCTGGCCGTTAATGCTCGGTGAGATTCCCGCCCCGGCGGTGGGGTTGCGGTAGCTGGCGGCGAAGCCGATAGCCCGGGTTTGGTTGGGGTAAAGTGCGGTGCAGGCACCGCTGGCCAGGTCGGTTTGCACCGCCCGCAGGCGCAGGCTGTTGTCGCTGACGCCCGCTGCCTGGTTGGGGATGCCGGTGGTGAAGTTGCCGGTGCCAAACACAAATCCGGACAGGTTGACGGTGCTGGTGGGGCGGTCCGGTGCGTTGTCTATGGCGCCATCCGTTACGGTGACGGTAAAGGTGTCACTGGTGGGGGTGCCATCACCGGTGTCGATGTCGGTGTAGCTGAGGGTAATATCCGCAGAGCTGGCCGCCAGGGGAAAGCTGAGGCTGGCGATGCCATCGCCGGGTGTCGTATCCACAACGCCGCTGCCCGACCAGGTGCCGCGCCCGGTGCTGGTAGTCAGGGTGACGGTGGCTCCCTGGGCGTCTACCGGATTGTGGTTGTTGTCGTGGGCGGCAACGGTGACCGGTATGGGGTCGCAGGCCACGCCGTTGGCGGCGGTGATGCTGTAGTGGTCGGGGCCGTTCGCCGCGCAGGTGCGGGTTTCGTTCATCAGGGTTTGAATTTGATTGCTGGTGAGCACGCTGTCGTAAATGCGTACCTCATCAATTGCGCCATTGAAAAAAAAGTTATTGCCGTTCTGTCCGCCAGCGCCAATAGTCAGCAATGCTTGTAGCGCAAACCGCATGGGCCGGTAGATGCTGTTTGTTGCGCTGTTGACTTCAGCGCCGTTGATATAAAGCCTTTTTATGCCGGTCAGCGTTTGGCTGCCACTGGTTCCGGTGCGTTCGAACGAGGCGGCGATGTGTGTCCATACGCCGTTGTTGACGGTTGGCCCACCCAGCACGTCCCAGCCAAAGCCGGTTTGCCCCAGAGCTGTCCAGAATTGCCATGTGTTGTCACTGGCAGCGTACAGGTTAAAACCGAACGTATTAAAGCCGTTGGTCTCGCCTCGCGAAGTGAGTGGCGAGCGAAACGTACCATTGCCGCCGTCCACCCTGGCCCAGAGAGAAACCGTAAAATTGTCCGGGTTTAAATCAGCGTTGTAGGGAACCGACACAAAGCCGGTGGGTGTAAAGTCTCCATAGCGACAGGTGCCGGGGTCACCGGCAATGGCAGGGTCTGTGTCATTGCTGTCAGCAGTGCGAACGGCGGTGCCATTGTGACTGTTAACGCTGTCCAGTACCTCGCCGCTAGTGCCATTCCAGCTGAGTTCGTCCAGCCGCCATTCGGCAACGGGTGCCGGTGGTGGTGTGACTACACTGGCGGTACAAAAATCGCCAAAGTCTGTACCGCTGATGGCGTCGCTGTTGTAGGTAATGGTTGAGGCGCTGTTCAGGCGCACGTCCCGCTCGGAGGTAATTGCCCCGGTGACGGACGCGCCGCTGTTCAGGGTGACGTTGTCATCACCGTAAATAACGCCGTTAACACTGCTGCTGGAACCGATAACAATGTCGTCTCTGGCGTACAGGAACAAGCGCCGGTCGCCCCCGGCGGCGTTAATGGTTACCGATGAGCCGATATTGACTCTGTCCCGTACCAAAATGCGCACCGTTCCAGGCCCGGTAATATTAATGGTGGCGCCGAAGTCTATGTTTACGTCATCCCGAAACAGGTAGGTGCCCGGTTGCAGATTGAGTGTGGCCGATGAACTGACATTCATGTCGTCGTAATTGCCGGGGGATGCGGTAGCGGTAGCGCCAAAACCTACGTTTATGTCGTTGCTGACATTGGCAAAGCTGTTAAAACTGCCGGTAGCGGCATTGCTGCCAGAGGCGGTGCAGTTGGCGGTGCCACAGGTCAGGTTGCCACCGGTGACGTTGAGGTCGGTGGTGTCGAGAATATTGTCCGGGCTGCCGAGAATCTGTGAATTAAAGAAAATATCAATATCGCCAGAGCCGTTACTGTTGGATGCACCGTCTGGAAATACATCAATGCAATCCGCCGCCTGCACAGCGCCGCTTAATGCCAAGGCGGGTAATAAGACGAATGTTTTGCTCAATGCCTTTGTCATGGCGCGTCACTCAAAAAACGCCGAGACTTCCACCGTACGGGTAGAAGTCACCTCGCCACTGCCGCAATTGCCCACACTGGTGATGGTGTAAAAACTGGCATTGTCGCTCAGACTGCGAGCACAGCTAACGGTGGCGTTGCAGTTGGATAGCCCGGCGGTGTTGTATGCCGGGTTCAGGTTCATGCCATCGCAGCGGCCATCGATAGCAGCGCGGGTCAGTGCATTGGTGCTGTCGAAATACAGCGTACTCATCCCCAACTGAGCACCACTTTCCGCCGCATAAAATGCCTGCAAGGTAATCGCTTCCTGAGCCACGGAAATTCCCGTCTGCCCACTGGTGCGCATCAGCGCCGCCGCCATCACCGCCATGGCCACCAAAATAAACGCCGCTAACGGCATCAGATAGCCGGATTGGTTGTTGGCTTTTAGCGTCCGACGTCCGACGTCCGACGTCCGACGGTTTTTAAGGTACATTGCGAATGGTTACCTGTTGTTGAAGGTTGACGGTTTCGCCCCCCTCGGTGAAATTCAGGTCAATGTCCACAATGGTGCCCCGGGACTCGGTACCCGCCTGCAGGGTAAAGCTGCCCGCTACCTGTTGCGCCATCAAATCGCCGGTACCGGAGGGCACCCACCCCAATGTATTGCCCTGCAAAAAATGCAGCTCGTTGCCTACTACGCAAAACGCCTGGGGGTTGTCCGCCAGAAAAAAACGGCGGTTGATGGAATTGCGGGTCCAGCTTTGTGCCGAGGCCAAATTCAAACCGTTTTGACTGCCGCCCTGGGCAATGGGGCTGGCCAGGGTAGCGCTGGCCCCGCCGCTGTAGATGTCGTTGCTGTTCAGGGCGCCAATTATGGCAAAGCGGGCGCTGCCAAAATCCACCCGGTAGTCGGCGCTGGCAATGCTGGTACTGGCGGCGGCACTGTTGGCGCTGTCCGGCACCGGGTTGATGTAAAAACCGCCACTGGCCATGGGCAAAAACTTGATGCAGGTGTTGGCGGCAAACAGCTGAATGCTGTTGGGTACCGCGCCGCGCAGCTGGCGGGTCATGCGCTCCATGGCCTGACGGCTTTTGTTCACCAGTTTGGCGCGGCTTTGTACCTGTTGGTAGCTTTCGGTGCTGGATACCACAAAGCTGCTGCCAATGGTGGCGATAATGGCCAGCAGTACGATCACGGTGATCAGTTCGATGAGGGTGAAGCCGCTTTGCCGGTTGGAGGTCGGACGTTTGACGTTGGACGAAGCGCACTGCCCAACTATGGAGCCGCTCGTCCAACGTCGAACATCAAACGTCAAACTCCCCCGCATCAGAAATTCACCCGATAGCTGGACAGGGTAAGGGCATCGCCGGTGGGGGCGGTGACGGTAACGGTAATGCGTTTGGCGTTGCCGTTGGCAATGCCCAATTCGGAGCCCGCCAGCGCCACGGTGACGGCGCTGTTGTAGCCGGAGATGGTGGCGTTGTAGTTGTGGAAGTCGTCCACATCGTCCAGGCTGGCAGGGTTGCTGAGATTTTCTCCGCTGTCCAGGCCAAAGCTGCAAGTCTGAGCGCCAGTTTCCGCACTGCCACAGGCGGGCACGCCGCCGGTGGGGGTGTTTTCGTCGTATTTGCGCGCCGCCACCTCGTCCAGTTGCGATTGGGCGATTTCCAGCATTTTTACCCGCACGATGGGGTCAACACTGTTCACCAGGGATTGGTTGTACACGGCAATCAACGCGCCCAGGGCGATGGAAATGACCACCAGGAAGACCACCATTTCGATCAGGGTAAAGCCGGTTTGTCGGTTTGACGTTTGATGTTTGACGTTGGACGAGCGGCTCCGTAGTTGGGCAGTGCGCTTCGTCCAACGTCCAACGTCCAACGTCAAACTCTCAATACGCATAACCCGTTGCCTCCACGGTAATGGTGGCACCGCTGCCGGAACCATCGCTGAGGGTAAAAATGGTAGCGGTGGTGCGCCCCAGTTTGTCGAACACCAGGGTAGCGTTGGGAGCGAGGGTGATGCCGCTGGGCAGGGTGAGCGGGTAGTTGGCGGCGTCCAGAGTGGTGCCGTTTTCCTGCACGGTAACGTTGTTGCCAGTGGCGACAAAAGCAATGGTGGAGCTGTTGCCACGGGCAATGGCGACCTGTTGGGCATAAAACAAACCCGCGACGATATTGTCGCGGGTTGTGAGAACTTGCTGAGCGCCTACATTGCTGAATCGGCTGGAAGCAACCACTGCAACAATGCCGAGGATAATGATAATGACCACCAGTTCAGTCAGGGTAAATCCCTGGCTCTTTAAACAAATCGTGCGCTCGTGCTCAATCATTACTACTGGTGTTCCAGTAGGGTGGATTAGCGCAGCGTAATCCACCAAAGGCTGGCTTGGTGGTGGGTTACGCTGCGCTAACCCACCCTACAAACTTAAGGTACGTTGGCTGACAGTACGGTGTAGTCAACGCTGGAGCCGTTGGCAGACAGGGTGCAGTTTAACTGAACACCGTCGGCGGTTGCGGTAGTGGTACCGCTGCTCGCTGCCGCCGATGCATAGCCATCAGGAAGGCCACCTTGCAGCAGGGCTTCAACAGTAGCATCCAGGCAATTCAGCACATCTATGGGGGGCGTAGCCGTGGTGCTGAGCCCAGCTTCGCGGGCAATTTCGGCGGCGTAGTTGAGAGAAGCAGCAGAGCTGATAGAACCTGCCACATTCTCCAGGGCTGCTTGTTCAGCAGCAGCGGAGAGGTCGATAAACCTCGGCACCGCAACCGCTGCCAAAATCCCCAAAATAACAATTACTGCGATCAGTTCGATCAGTGTAAAACCCGCTTGACGGTTCATAGTGTTTCTCCGATTAGGACATGTGTTGTTTATAAATTATTGTGACAAGTCACTACGTATAGCGCAGTGTTTTATCGTTTTTTCCTTTAAATGGCAATCGTAACTTGTTGATTTGTGAAGTCGTCAGCTCTTTATATCGACCATTACTGCTGAATACTGAACATATCCCACATGGGTAAAAATATGCCCAGCGCCAAAACCAGTACAAACCCTGCCATAATCACCAGGATAATCGGCTCCAGCCGGTCGCTGAGATTTTTCAGGTCGTACTCCACTTCCCGCTCGTAGTATTCCGCCACTTCCGCCAACAGGGTATCCACCTGGCCGCTGGCTTCGCCCACGGAGATCATTTGCAGCACCAGAGGAGTAAACATTCCGCTGGCCATATGGGTGCGATAGAGGTTATCGCCGCGCTCGATACTACTGCGAATATCTCGCACCTTGGTCGCCAGATAGGGGTTTTCCAGTGCCCTTGCGGACAGCTCCAGGGATTTTGGCAGCGGCACGCCGGAGCGCAGCATCATGGCAAAGGTGCGGGCGTAGCGGGACAGGGTAGCGCGGTTGATAATGTCGCCAACAATGGGCAGTTTGAGTTTGCGCATGCCCCAGTCAAGCGCTCCCTGTTCACTGGCCAGATAGCGCCGCACCCACAAAAAGCCCCCCACCGCAGCCACCAGCAGGTAGGGCCAGAAGGCGACAAAAAAATCGGATATACCAATCAGTATGCGGGTGGGCAACGGCAGTTGGGCGCCAAATTTGTTGAACATATCGGCGAACTTGGGAATCACCATGGTGTTGACCACCGCCATGGCAATCACCAGCGCAATCAGCACAAACGACGGATAGCGCAGGGCGGTTTTAACGCCGCGGGCGGTTTCCTGATCGCGCTCCAGATACTCACTGAGTTGCAGAAACGCCTCGTCCACCCGGCCGGAATCCTCCCCCACTCTTACCAGGTTGATAACCAGGTCGTTGAATACCTTGGGGTGCTGGCTCATGGCCGCCGACAGCTCGGTGCCGGTTTCCAGGCGTTCGACAATATCGTGCAGGGCGTCTTTCAGCAGGCGATTGTGCACCGTGTCGGTAAGGCCGCGAATGCTGACGATCAGGGGAATGCCCGCTTTGGTGATGGTGTACATCTGGCGGGTGAACATGATCAGGTCTTCGCTGCTGACTTTTTCGTTGCGCAGCCAGGCGGGTAGCTGGATTTCCTTTTGCGCCAGACTGTCTGCTGCCATATCGATGGCGGTGGGGGTGATTCCCCGGCGGCTTAACTGGCTGGCGATGGCGTCGGCGTTGGCACCTTGCAGCTGGCCATTAACACTGGCGCCATTGCGGTCTCGGCCTTTGTATTTAAAGGTGTTCATTGTATCCACCGTACAAGGAGAGTAGCGGTGGTGACGCAGGGTGGATTAGCGCAGCGTAATCCACCGATGGGGCGTTCAGCGGTAATCATTCATCCCCCTCAGCGGTGTCGTCCACTTCCGCCGACACACGCATCACTTCACTGAGGGTGGTAATGCCTTCGGCAGCCAGCCCCAGGGCGCTGATATTCAGGGGGCGGAACGAGCGGTTGTCGAGCACTGCCTGGTTAAAGGCACGGATGTCGTTTTCACGCAGGGCATCGGCCATAAAACGGTCAATTTCAAGTAGCTCAAACACCCCGATACGACCCCGGTAGCCGGTGTTAAAACAGTGTACACAGCCACGCCCTTTACGCAGTTTGAGGTCGCCCAGTTCCCGCTGGCGGCTGAGGGTTTTGATCAGCTGCAATTCGTTGGCGTCCGGCTCGTGGGGTTCGGCGCAGCTTTCGCACACTTTGCGCACCAGCCGCTGCGCCAGTACGCCTTTCAGGGCGGCGGATACCAGATAGGGGTCGACACCCATGTCGGTGAGTCGCAAAGCGGAAGTAATGGCGTCGTTGGTGTGCAGCGTGGACAGCACCAGGTGGCCGGTCATGGCGGCGCGCAGGGCAATTTCGGCGGATTCCCGGTCGCGTATCTCCCCCACCAGCAGCACGTCCGGGTCTTGTCGCAATGTGGCTTTCAGTACCTTGGCAAAACTGAGGTCGATTTTGTGGTTGATCTGCACCTGGCTGATGCGCGGCAGGCGGTATTCCACCGGGTCTTCCACGGTGATGATTTTGCGATCCGGGGTATTCAACTCGGTGAGGCCGCCGTACAGGGTGGTGGTTTTGCCGCTACCGGTGGGGCCGGTGACCAGCACCAGACCGTTGGGGCGATGCAGCAGGTGGCGCACCCGGTCGATCATGCGCTGGGGCATACCGACTTTGTCCAGCCCGAGAATGCCCTGGCTGTGGTCCAGCAGCCGCATTACTACGGATTCACCCCATTGCACCGGCATGGTGGACAGGCGCACGTCGATGCTGCGGCCGCTGACTTTGAGGTTAAAGCGGCCATCCTGAGGCAGGCGCTTTTCGGAAATATCCAGCTCCGACATCAGCTTGAGGCGCACCACCAGCGCCCCGGCGATGCTCTTTTCGTTCATCACCTGTTCGCTGAGCACGCCGTCGATGCGCTGGCGAATGCGCAGCACGGTTTCGTCCGGTTCAATGTGAATGTCCGAGGCTTTGGTGCGCAGGGCGTCTTCGAAGATTTTTTGTAGCATCTTCACCACCGGTGCGTCACTGTCGGTGACATCGGTGGCGATTTCCGCCAGGTCGACGGCGGATTCTTCCAGTTCTTCGTGCAGCTGTTCCGCCAGGTTAGCGATTTCCGCCTGCTGGCAGTAGGCCACATCGACAATGTCCAGCAGTTGTGATTCCCGCACTACCGCCGGGTCAAGGGGCTTGTTGAGCACTTTGGCCAGGTCGTCCAGGCAAAAAATATCGGTGGGGTCGGCCATGCCCAGTAGCAGGCTGTCGCCCCGGTCTTCCAGCACCACTACCCGGTGGCGGCGGGCCTGGGCTTCTGGCAGCAGGTTGACCACGGCGGCGTCGAACTGATAATTCGCCAGGTCGATAAAGGGAATATTGAGTTGCTGGGAGAGAATCGTCAGCAGGTCATTTTCCTGCACCAACCCCAATTCAATCAGCTGCTTGCCCAGTTTCAGGCCACTGCTTTTTTGCGCTTGCAGGGCGTCCATCAGCTGCGGCTCGCTGATCAGCTGCTTTTCCACCAGCAGGTCGCCAAGGCGCAGGCGTTGTTGTTTAGTGGCGGGTTGGGTCATTGGTGTTCTCTCTTCGTCATTGCGAGATGTGGCAATCTCAATCAGGGTGGCAGTAACTTTCTGGAGACCGCCGCAGTCGCTACGCTCCCTTGCGATGACTCTTGTTTAATTGTTGGATACGCTGTTCCACATAAGCGGCCACATCCGGGTTGTTATTCAGTTGCCGGGTAGTTTGAAAGGCCCTCAGTGCGTTGCGGTCCTGCATGGCGTCCAGCGCCACCGCCAGACCGAGCCAGTAAATGGCGTTGTCGCGTTCAATTTGCACCAACTGGTTGTACAGTTCTGCCGCCTGCTGATGCTGCCCCTGCTTGTGATAAATGCCCGCCAGCAGAGCGTAGTGATCCGGGTGTTGACTGAGGCTTGGCTGGATGCTTTCCAGTTGTCCGGCGGCCCCGGCCAGATCGCCCTGGGCGAGCAAATTTCGTGCTTTGGTCTGAATGGCCTGGCGGTTTTCCGTGGCGCTGCTGGCAGCGATGGTGGTTTGTGGTTCGGGGGCCTGTTCAGCGGGCGGCAACACCGGTTTCGGGTTTCGGGTTACGGGTGTCGGTCTGTCTGCGGGTTGTGGTGGTACCTGGTGAGTTTCTACCGGTTGGCTGGATTGTTGGGCAATGGTCGCAGGCGCTGCCGGTTCTGGTTCTTTTGGCGCTTGTGCTTTTGGCTCTTTTGCCACCACTTGTTGTGTGACCGGAGCAGCCAGCTCAACGGTAGTCGCTTCTTGCCCCCCGTTGTTGTGCCAGGTTAAAAACCCGGCCGCTGATGCAAACAGACACAGGCCGATAGTGAGTGATAACTTGCTGCCACGGCTGGCGGGTTTTTTACGCTGGCTCAGCGCCGGGGAGACGCCGGCGGGCTGTTCGCGGGTGTCCTGGCGATCTTCCAGGTCGCGCAGCATATTGTTGACCAGGCTCATTTGGCCTCCTTGCGGAGATAAATACCGGTCATCGCGAGCGAAGCGCGGCGATCTCGTCCAGTGTGGCAGTGACCCGATGAAGATTGCCGCGTCGCCTGCGGCTCCTCGCAATGACGGGTTTTAGCGTGCGACGTCAGACGTGCGACGTGCGACCACATAATCAGCGCCGGGTGTGTTCTTTTGGCAGCCAGCATTAAATCCCACCCCCTTGCGCATACACCAACGTTCCCGCCAGCGACAACGCACCCACAACAGGCCACAGCAGGTGCCAGCGCAGGGCCAGCAGCTTGCCGATTGGCCGGCTTTCCGGGGTGTCTTGAATGGCGCGGGCGATGTGGTAGCTGGTGATACGGCGGTCGCCGCGGCCGTAGCAGGCAATCAAGGCTTTATGGGCCAGTATATTGATGGGGCGGGGTACGCCGCCGGAGGCCCGATACAGCAGTGCAATGGCAGAGCGGGTAAACAGTTTGGCCCCCGGGTGTCCGGCGGAGGACAGGCGGTGGCTGATGTAGTGGCCCACGCCTTTTTTGTCGAATGGCGTCAGGTATTCGGAAAAGATAATGCGCTGCTTCAGTTGGCGCAGGTCTTTGCGGTTGAGCAGGCTGTCCAGTTCCGGCTGGCCGAACAGCACCACTTGCAGCAGCTTGCGCTTTTCCGTTTCCAGATTGCTGAGCAGGCGCAGGGCTTCGATGGTGTCCCGGGGCATGGCCTGGGCTTCGTCAATTATCATCACCACTTGTTTGTCGTCGGCGGCCAGGTCGATCAGGCGGCGAGTAGTGCGGGAGAGTATCTGTGGCCCGGGCATGTCTAAGTTGACATCGGCACCGATTTCTTCCGCCAGCTGATAGCGCAGTTCTTCCGGCGACAGGTACGGGTTGGGCAGGTAGGCGGCCTTGTAGCGGTCGCTGTTCAGGCTGGACAGCAGCTTGCGGCACAGCAGGGTTTTGCCGGTGCCCACTTCGCCCACCACTTTGATAAACCCCTCGCGCTGTTGCAGGGCAACGGTGAGTGTGTTGAGCACACTGCGGTGACTCTGACGATTGAAAAAGAACTGGGTGTCCGGCGTCAGCGAGAAGGGTTTTTCATGCAGTTGGAAGTAGCGTTCATACATAATCGTTACTCCAATCAGGAGTGGCAAAATACCTGTAGCCCGGGTGGAGCACAGCGCAACCCGGGAGTTCTCCCTGGTGTCGACCCCGGGTTGCTCTGTGCTTCACCCGGGCTACGGTGCGGCGGTTGTCAATCAATTCTCAATAACCTGCGTTGCTCGTTACCCAGTTCGCGAATGCGGTCGCGGCTGCGCTGTACTTCGCGGCGGGTGGTGTCGCTGTCGATAATGGTGGGCTTGATCAGAATGACCAGCTCGGACTTGCGCACTTTCACGGTTTTGCCGCGGAACAGCCCGCCGAGAACGGGCACATCACCGGCCCCGGCGTAGCGGCGTTTTTCGTAGTCTTCCACTTCCTGCATCAAGCCGCCCAGCACCACCACCTCGCCATTTTTGGCGCGCACGATGGTGTCGGATTCGCGAATGTCCCGGAATGCGGTGGGGAAGCTGAATGTCTGGTCACCCAGCTGGATGGGTTTTACCAGATCGCGCACTTCGGTAATGACCGGGTGAACGTGCATGATAATGTCGCCATCGGCGGAGATTTGCGGGGTAACATCCAATGCTATGCCGCTGAAGAACGGAGTGATTTCAATGTCCGGCGTGTTCACAATCGCCGAGGCGCTGGAGGTGGTGTCGCTGGAAATGTCGGTCACAAAGTACTCATCGGAGCCCACCCGCAGTACCGCTTTCTGATTGTTGATGGTGGCTTGTTTGGGGCTGGACAGTACCTGCACCGAGCCCTGCTCCCCCAGCAGGTCGATAAAGCTGTTGATGTCGGTAATATTGAGTACCGAATTGAAGGCGCCGGTGGTGACACCGGTGCGGCTGTTGTTGTAGTCCCAGGACAGGCTGCCGCCAATCTGGTTCCAGTTGATGCCGGCGTTGTAGTCGTCGTTGAGGCGTACTTCGATAATTTTTGCTTCCAGCTGCACCTGGCGCTGTACACTGAGCTCGGAGCGCTCCAGAAAATCGCGTACATCGTGCAGCTCATTGGGCAGTGCTTTCACCACCACCATGCCCGCCTGGGGCGATACCATCACCTGACGGCCATCCACTTCGCCGCCCACCATGGAGGTGAGAAAGGCTTTTAATTCGCTCCAGAAGTCCGAGCGGGTCAGGGTCTGGATGCGGGCGCCCTGGCTGCTGCCACTGGCGCTGCCCTGGCTGTTGCCCTGTTGGTCTGCCAGCAGCAGACCGAGCAAGCTGCTGTCGCCCTGATTGCCGCCGCCAAAGTTGCGATTGTTGCGGTTGTTGCCGTTGCCTCCGCTGCTTTCCAGGCGGCCAACGCTGACGGTGGTGTCTGACAGGCCCACCCGTTTGATGTCCAGATAATTGATGTGAAATATCTGGGTACTCAGCTCTCGCGGCGAAATCAGGTAGGTGTTGCCGCTGATTTTGTAGTCGTAGCCGTACACTTCCCGGCATATTTCCAGCACGTCTTCGATGGTGACATCGTTGAGGTTAAGGCTGATATCGCCCTTGAGGTTGGCGTCGGTGACGATGTTGATGTCGGTGCCTTCCATCAGACTGAGGAAAAAGCGCCCGGCGGGAACGCCGCTGGCGGCAATGTCAAAACGCTCCAGTGAGGGGTTGGCTGTGGTGTTGTCGCCACCCAGCAGCAGGTCGCTGACCGCGCTGGGAACTTCTGCGGGAGCCTGCGGCGCCTGCAGCTCGGCGGCGATGCGCTCCAACTGGGTTTCCGCGGGCAAGGGTTTCTGCACGCCGGGTGCGCAGCCCGCCAACAGAACGGCCAGCAGGGTGAAGAATGGCAGATGGCAGCTACGGAAAGTTGGCATGTCGGGCCTCATTTGTCGCGCCCGTGGGCACGCTTGACGGTGGTTGTATGGAGTTTTAGCAGTTGCCGCTTTCCATGGCGCTCAACAGTGACTCCCCGGGCTTCGATGGCGATAACGGTGGAACCGCCAATGCGGTCTCCCTCGTTCACCTGAACGCCGTTGATGGTGGCGTGGCGGCGCTGTTTGCCAATCAGCAGAGCATCCAGCTTCAGGCCGCTGTGTGGCTGTTTGCTCACCGCAGGCGGCTTGTAGGCAATGGGGCGGGTGGGGTCGCGATCGGCGGCTTGTACGCCTGTACAGGCCAAAGCCAGGATGCATGCCTTGAATGGCGGCGCTATAAACTTATTCTTCACCAAACAATCCCTCCTCGGTGGTCAGGGTGTAGACCTGCAGGGTGACGTTGGCATTGGGGTAGCTGGCGGCGCGATAGTTGAGCTGCTGCCAGCGCAGCCCCCAGGGGAGTTCCTCCAGTGCCTGCAGGTAATCCACCACCTCGAAGTAGCGGCCCTGCAATTGCAGTGATACCGCGTGCTTGTATACCCCGGCGCTGATCAGTTCGCCGCTGCCGTCTGTGGCGGGCAGTTGCAGCTCCTCCACCGGCAATGCCTGCAGTTTCATCAGTGACAGTTTGCCGGTTTTTACCAGTACGTCTTCGAGTATTTTTGGCAGTTGTCGGGCGTCTGCCAGGCCACCGGCCAGGGTGGACAGTTCGGTTCGCAGTGCGGCAATTTGTTGCTGAACCGCCTGTAATTGTGGCCCCCGGTTGCCATTGCTGCCTGCAGCACTGGCTTGTAGTTGAGCCATTTGCTCCTGACTGTTGGTGAGGGACGTGCGGTTGGCCTGAAGTTGCCCGCTGAGCTTTTTGTACTCGTCGTCTGCGGGTTTGAGCAGGGTGAATTCACTCAGTGCGTACACCAGGGCGACAACGATGCCGGCGACAAGAATTTTTTCCCGCTGCTGCAGGGCGTCGAATCTGGCGGACAGGTTATTCACGGCTGCCCTCCTGCAATTCTGGCTCCGGCATGTCGCCCAGTTGGAATTTCACCAGGCCATTGCGCTGGCGGTCGTTCTCCAGTTGCAGGGCGCCAAAGCGGGCGCTTTCAAAACGTTCGTCCAGCTGCAACTGTTGCAGGTATTGCAGCACGGTTTCCGCCGGTTGGGTTTCGCCGCCCAGGGCCAGGTAGTGACCGCCGTTGAGCAGGTGAATCTGCTGCAGGGAGAGGCCGCTGAGATGATGTTGGGCGAGCCCGGACAGTTGCCCGGCAAAACTGTAGCGGCGGGATGACTGCTGTTGCTGCATCAGCCCGCGCACCTGTTGCAGCCGCGACAGTTCCCTCTGTGCCTGTTGCAGTTGTTGTTCCTGATCGACCCCCGCGGTGGCAACCAGTTGTTGTTGCAAATGGCTGTTTTGCTGCTGCACCTGTTGCAGTTGCTGCTGGCTGCTTTGCAGCTGTGCCGCTAGTTTGGCGTTGGTACTTTTTTGGCTGAGCCCCAGGGCAACCAGCAGCAGCGCCAGAAGGCCAGTGGCAAACGCCACAGTGGTGAGATTGAACCCCAGTCCGTTGCCGGAGCGCTGCTCGCCCCGATAGAGGTTGATCTGTTGATAGCTCATGGTGCCACCCGCTGATGATCCCGCAGGGACGCGCCGATGGCGGCAACGCACAGGGGCAGCTGGTCGTTGTCGGTGCCTGCGGGCAGGGGCAGGGTGTCTGCCAGGTCGAGCACCGCCAGCGGTGTGGACAGGCTGTTGTTGAGGTTGTCGTCGATCTTGTCGCTGCTGACGTGTTCGCCGCACAGGTATATTTGCTTCGGCGGCGGCTGGCGCATCTGGCGCTCGAAGTAGTCCAGAGAGCGTTGCAGCTCCAGGGCCAGCGAGTCGCTGGGCAGGTCGTCCATCAGGCCACCTTTCCAGGCGATGTCGAATTGTCGCGACAGGTACAGGGCATCGTTGCCATAGACGTTGACGCAGGCTTTGCCCGGTGACAGCAGGGCGATGGCAATACTGCGCACACCGGTGTTGATGGTGCTGGCCAGATTGCGCAGGGCCAGCTCGTTAATGTCGATGGAATCCAGTTTCAATCCCGCTTGGGTCACCAGTTGGGTGATCGCGTTCACCTGCTCGCGGGCGGCGGCCACGGCGTACACACTGTCGCTGCGGCCGGTGTTTTGCGGCAGTGGGAAGGCGTCGATAACCGCGTCTTCCACGGGCATGGGTATTTGATCCTGAATTTTCCAGCGCACCGCGTCGCGCAACTCCTCGGCGGGCACTTGCGGGGCTTCTGTCAGTTGCAATTGGTAGTTGTCTGACGGCAGTACGGCGTGGCAGCGGGCACCTTTCAAACCCAGAGAACAGATACTTTCACGCAACAGGGCGGCGCGATCGGCGCTGGGGTCGCAACGGAGAAATTCGCAGGCAAGCAGCTGTTTGTCCCCTTGGGGGGAGCGGGCAGTTTGAGCGACAGCGATGCCGTCGGGCCGGATTTCAACCCCCACAGTAGCCGCCGGGCGGCGGCTGTTTTTGATCCATTCGAGCAAAGTGTTCTACCGTTGTGTTTGTTATTCGTTTTGTGCCAAAACAAGGGTTATTTGTTTTAGACAATTACGCAGACAGTTTCGGGCTGTGCGCAAAAAACTTTAGCTCTGTATGGACGGACATTGTAGCGGCAGCCCGATGGAACTGCCACTGACAACATCACAAACAACTTTAGCCATGCAATTCGGTCACTATCGTCTCTATAAAGATTATTAACTGTATTAAAAGTGGCCGGATTGGGTACGTTGTATGCCAAAGTTTATGTTGGAGGCGATTATGAGAAATCTTGTTCTACTGGCATTGATTGCCGCTGTTGTTACTGTGCCTGCTATCGCGATGGAGTTTGCTAACCTGTAAAAGCATACACTGCCGAAAACGACCACTTTTGTGGTGGGCTTGGCGTACACTGCTTGCCATGAATAAACACAGCATTGATTTGCAGCCAGACGCCTGCCGCCGCGCGCGGTTATCCCGTGACGGCCGTTTTGATGGCCTGTTTTTCGTGGCCGTAAAAACCACCGGCATTTACTGCCGCCCGGTGTGCCCGGCCAACCCGCCCAAAGAATCCAATGTGCATTACTTTCCCTCGGCGCTGGCGGCCAGTCAGCAGGGGTATCGCCCCTGTCTGCGTTGCCGCCCGGAGTCCGCACCCGGTTCACCGGCGTGGCGGGGCACCCATACCACACTGGCGCGGGCGGTCAAACTGGTGGATGCCGGCTATTGGCAAGGGCAGTCACTGGCGCAGTTTTGCCAGCGTCTGGGAGTGGGTGAGCGCCATCTGCGGCAGTTGTTTCGCGACGAATTGGGTGTGTCGCCCCAGGGCTACCGCAATTTTCGTCGCCTGATGCTGGCCAAGCAGTTGTTGCACCAAACCCGCCTGCCCATCGCCACTATCGCTACCTGTGTTGGTTTTGGCAGCGTGCGGCGTTTTAATGCCGCCTTCAAAGCGCTGATCAATTTGCCCCCGGGCCAGGTGCGCCGCCTGGGAAAAACCGGAAGTGAAACCAGTGAGAAGATGCTGTTGTTTCTCAGTTATCGCCCGCCGTATAACTGGCCGTGGTTGCAACAGTTTTTAAACCACAGAGCCATTGAGGGGCTGGAAAAGGTAACGGTTAACAGTTATCAGCGCACACTTCATTTGCCCGCTGCCAGCGGTTTGTTTGTCGCCTGTCACAACGCCGACAAATGCGGTTTTGATGTCAGCCTGCGGCTACAGGACGAAACCGATTTGCCCGTGGCGGTGGCGCAGATACGTCGGTTGCTGGACCTGGACGCCGATCGTGCCGCTATCGACCGGCACCTGCGCCGCTGTGCGGCCATGTCCAAAGGTTATTTACCCGGCATTCCCCTGCCGGGAATGGCGACTGCTTTTGAGGCGGGAGTGCGGGCTATTCTGGGCCAGCAAGTGAGTGTGGCGGCAGCGAGAAAACTGGTAACGGCGGTTGTTAAAACCCTGGGTGGCACCCTGCCGGGGGGTGAGCGGCTGTTCCCGACACCTCGGGCTGTGGCGGATGCCCGGCTGGACTTTCTGGCCATGCCCGGCAGCCGCCGGGACACTCTGAAACGTTTTGCCCGGGAATTGACAAAGAGCCCGCAGATGCCGCTGCAGGAGTGGTTGCGCATAAAGGGTATTGGCCCCTGGACGGTGGATTACGCCACTTTGCGAATGGGTGACCCGGATGTCTGGCTGGGCTCGGATTTAGGCGTGCGCAAGGGGTTGGCAATGCTCGATGGAAGCCCCGATCCGGAAAGCTGGGCGCCCTGGCGCAGTTATGCCAGTTTGCAGATGTGGAATCGAATTTAGAGTTTGGGTAAAGGGCATTAACCTGTATCTGACACGCCGCCTTTCGTGATTTAAAGTAGGCGTCCATGTAGGCTTGTTGCCAGCATCCTTGCTGGCAGCGGTCAGATACGGCGCTATGGCCTTTATCCTTATGTAAGAGGTCACTGCTGTCCCATAAACTTTGAGCTTTTATCCCTGAATCACAGGGAAAATAAGGCCATCAAAGAGTTTAGGTCTGCAGCAGATATGAATTGAGTATTGCTTGCTGTGACGCGCCGTAAACCCATCCATGGGGGCTCGAGGTCAGCATCCTTGCTGACCACGGTCACATCAAGCAATACTCAATTCATGTTGTTCGAGTTCGTGGGACAGCAATGGTAAGAGGTAGGTAATGAATACAGCAATTATTAAATCCCCCATTGGCAATATTCGCATCAGCGCTGACGAAGTCGGTTTGACCGAGCTACGCTTTCGCGATCAGCCGCCAACGGAGGTTCCGGAAAAAGGTATTTTGGCGGCGGCGGAAAAACAGCTGCAGGAATACTTTGCCGGTAATCGGCAGGTATTTGATCTGCCTCTGAATGCCCGCGGCACGGAATTTCAAAAGCGGGTATGGCAGCAATTATTGGCAGTGGGTTTTGGCGATACCATCAGCTACGGAGCAATCGCCAAAGCCATTGGCAAACCCACCGCCAGCCGTGCAGTAGGTGCCGCCAACGGCCAAAACCCCATTTCCATTATTGTTCCCTGCCACCGGATTATTGGCAGCAGTGGCAAGTTGACCGGGTATGCGGGCGGGTTGGAGCGCAAGCAGTGGTTGTTGAACCTCGAAAATAAAGTGGCGGGTGGGGTTGAGGGCCTGTTTTGAGTTTGTCTGTCATTGCGAGGAATTAATCAATTCCCAAGCTCTCCCAAATCTCATCCACACGACCCTTGACCTCATTACTCATGGCAATCGGTTCGCCCCATTCCCGATCCGTTTCCCCCGGCCATTTATTGGTGGCGTCGAAGCCGATTTTTGATCCCAGACCGGAAACCGGTGAGGCGAAGTCCAGGTAGTCAATGGGGGTGTTGTCGATGATGACGGTATCCCGGCCCGGGTCCATGCGGGTGGTCATGGCCCAGATAACATCGTTCCAGTCCCGGGCATTGACATCGTCGTCGGTGACCACAACAAATTTTGTGTACATAAACTGGCGCAAAAATGACCACACGCCCATCATTACCCGTTTGGCGTGGCCGGCGTATTGTTTCTTGATGGTGACCACGGCGAAGCGGTAGGAGCAGCCTTCCGGTGGCAGATAAAAGTCTTTAATTTCCGGAAATTGCTTTTGCAGTATGGGCACAAACACTTCGTTCAGCGCCACCCCCAAAATGGCGGGTTCGTCCGGCGGCCGGCCGGTGTAGGTGCTGTGATAGATGGGGTTTTCCCGGTGAGTGATGCGCTCCACGGTAAATACCGGAAAGCGTTCCACCTCGTTGTAGTAGCCGGTGTGGTCGCCAAAGGGCCCTTCGTCCGCCATCTCGCCGGGGTGCAGGTGGCCTTCGAGAATAATTTCGGCGCTGGCGGGCACTTGCAAATCGTTGCCGATGCTTTGCACCACCTCCGTTTTTTCACCCCTTAAAAGTCCGGCGAAGGCGTATTCGGACAGGCTGTCGGGCACCGGGGTGACGGCACCTAAAATGGTCGCTGGGTCAGCACCCAGTGCGATGGATACGGGAAAGGGTTCGCCGGGATGTTTTTGCTGCCAGTCGCGAAAATCCAGCGCGCCGCCGCGATGGGCCAGCCAGCGCATAATCAGTTTGTTTTTGCCGATTTTTTGCATCCGGTAGATGCCCAGATTCTGCCGTTCTTTTTCTGGTCCGCGAGTAACCACCAATGGCCAGGTGACCAACGGCCCGGCATCACCCGGCCAACAGGTTTGGATGGGAATGTTGTCCAGGTTGACCTCGTCACCTTCCAGTACCACCTTTTGGCAGGGCGCTTTGTTGACCACTTTGGCGGGCATATTGAGTACCTGTTTAAAGGTGCCGCGCTTTTCCCACAGCTCTTTAAATCCCTTTGGTGGTTCCGGCTCTTTTAAAAACGCCAGCAATTTGCCCACATCCCGCAGGGCGGTAACGTTTTCCTGCCCCATGCCCATGGCCACCCGGCCCGGGGTGCCAAACAGATTGGCGAGCACCGGCATGTGGTAACCCAGCGGATTTTCAAACAGCAGCGCCGGGCCCCCTGCACGCAGGGTGCGGTCGGCGATTTCGGTCATTTCCAGGTTGGGGTCGACGGGGGTGGTGATGCGTTTGAGTTCACCGCGCTTTTCCAGAAAGTCGATAAAGTCGCGTAGATCTTTGTAGGACATAGGGGGCTCAGTGTATTTTCCAAGTCCAGACCCTAGACTTGAAAAACATTTTTATCAACTCTAAAGTAGCCCGCGCGCAGGTATTTAGCTGTTTGCGATAAAGATAATAAAGAGAGAGTGTTATGTCTGATTTGGTAACTGGGGTAGTAAAGTGGTTTAACGATGCCAAGGGGTATGGCTTTATTGAGAAAGAGGGCAGTGCGGATATTTTTGTGCACTTTCGGGAAATTAACGGTACCGGACGCCGGACTCTTTACGATGGTCAGGAAGTCAGCTTTGAGCTGGTTGAAGGGGAAAAAGGCTTGCAAGCGGCTAATGTCACGGTGGTTGGTGTTTGATTGGCAGGTTCTTGAAGGCATAAAAAAACCGGCTTTTTGAAGCCGGTTTTTTTATGCTTTTGTCATTCTGAGTGCAACGAAGAATCGCTTTGCTGCCAATAGCTCGAGATCCTTCGGCTTCGCTCAGGATGACCTGCATTCGCAGGTCATTTCTTCTTCATCGCCAAAAAGAATTCATCGTTGGTTTTAAACCCTTTCAAACGATCAATCAGGAATTCCGTACCGGCAATATCTTCCATATCGTGCAGCAGTTTGCGCAGTATCCATACCCGTTGCAGTTCGTCTTCCTTCATCAGCAGGTCTTCACGACGAGTGCCGGAACGACGCACATTAATCGCCGGGAATACGCGTTTTTCGGCGATTTTGCGGTCCAGGTGCAGTTCCTGGTTGCCGGTGCCTTTAAATTCTTCGTAGATCACTTCGTCCATTTTTGAACCGGTGTCTACCAGGGCGGTGGCGATAATGGTCAGTGAGCCGCCTTGCTCGATGTTGCGGGCGGCACCGAAAAAGCGCTTGGGTTTTTCCAGGGCGTGGGCATCCACACCACCGGTGAGCACTTTTCCGGAGGACGGCTGCACGGTGTTGTAGGCGCGGGCCAGGCGGGTGATGGAGTCCAGCAGAATTACCACGTCTTTTTTGTGTTCCACCAGGCGCTTGGCTTTTTCGATCACCATTTCAGCCACCTGTACGTGGCGGCTGGGGGGTTCGTCGAAGGTGGAGGCCACCACTTCGCCGCGCACCGTGCGCTCCATTTCTGTAACTTCTTCCGGGCGTTCGTCGATCAGCAGCACCATGATGTGTGCTTCCGGGTTGTTGCGGATAATCGACTGGGCGATGTTCTGCATCATAATGGTTTTACCGGCCTTGGGCGGTGCCACAATCAGCCCCCGCTGGCCTTTGCCGATAGGGGATACCAGGTCGATGATGCGGCCGGTCAAATCTTCGGTGCTGCCGTTGCCTGCCTCCAGCTTGAGACGCTCGTCCGGGAACAGCGGGGTGAGGTTCTCAAAGAGGATTTTGTTGCGGGCGTTTTCCGGTTTGTCGAAGTTGATGGTGTCCAGCTTGAGCATGGCGAAGTAGCGTTCGCCGTCTTTGGGTGGACGAATTTTGCCCGCCAGGGAATCGCCGGTGCGCAGATTAAAGCGGCGAATCTGGCTGGGGGAAACGTAGATGTCGTCCGGTCCAGCCAGGTAGGAACCATCCGCTGAGCGCAAAAAACCAAATCCGTCTGGCAGAATTTCCAGTACCCCTTCGCCGTAAATGTCTTCGCCGGATTTGGCGTGGCGCTTGAGGATGGTAAAAATGATGTCCTGCTTGCGGGAACGGGCCAGGTTGTCCAGGCCAATGCCTTCGGCAATTTTCAGCAGTTCACCAATGGGTTTGGTTTTCAGGTCGGTCAGATTCATACAGAGGTGCTTTGTTGGTTTTGAAAAGGTCAGGCAAATTCGGGCAGGAATGGTCGAGCTGGTGTTTTAGCGGCCAGAGGCTGCTGATATTTGCTGGAGGTTGATAGGGTTGTGGCTGATCTCAGGTATTTAAAAACAGATTGACCCGGCCGGGTTTATTAGTTGTTACAGGTTGGGTCGGGAAGCGTATCCGGGAACAGCGAATTGCAGTAGATGGGGGCAGTATAACGCCTAATCCCCGCGATGCAAGGGGTTGAGCCGGTGCCGCAGCGCTGGCTGCGGCACCGGTCACAGAATTGCTGACCGCAAATCAGGAATTTTCCTCAACAAACTGAGCCAGCTGGGGCTTGGACAGAGCGCCCACTTTGCTGGCTTCCAGGTTGCCGTTTTTGAACATCATCAGTGTGGGTACGCCGCGCACGTTGTACTTGGCGGCCATTTCTTTGTTGCCGTCGATGTCAATTTTGCAGATTTTCACCTTGCCGTCCATTTCCTCAGCCAACTGGTCGAGGATGGGTGCGATCATTTTGCAGGGGCCACACCAGGTTGCCCAGAAATCCACCAGAACGGGAGTATCTGAGTTCAGGACTTCCGCTTCAAAAGACGCATCGGTAATTTGTGAAATGCTCATAAAAAGTTCTCCAAAAACAGGATGTAGAGTGGCCGTAAATATCGTGCTTGATACAATTGCCGGCGATCATAGCATTCGCCGTCACAGGCAACAACGAACGATTAAGGCCTATTTGGGGGCCGATTGGGGGAAATCAAGTATGCCCGAAGACAGCGCGCCCGAGACGCCATCACTGCTCGCGGCAATCGACCTTGGCTCGAACAGCTTTCACATGATTGTCGCCCGTGTTGAGCATGGCGAAATTCGACCGGTAGAGTGCCTCGGTGAAAAAGTGCAGCTGGCGGCCGGTATTGATGCCCGCGGCCAGTTGAGCGAAGAAGCCATACTGCGCGGCCTGGACTGCCTGGCCCGTTTCAAGCAGGTGTTGGACAGCCTGGAACCGGAATTGGTTCGCCTGGTGGGTACCAACGCTCTGCGGGCGGCCAAAAACAGTCGGGAGTTTGTGGTGCGCGCTGAAGAACTGCTGGGCCATCCCCTGGAAGTGGTTGCGGGCAGGGAGGAAGCTCGCCTGATTTACCTGGGGGTTGCCCACACCCTGTCTGACGACGAGCAGTCCCGCCTGGTGGTGGATATCGGTGGCGGCAGTACCGAATTTGCCATTGGCCAGCGCTTTGAGCCGCTGCATCTGGAAAGCCTGCACATGGGCTGCGTCAGCTACATGAAACGTTACTTCGCTGATGGCGACATCAGCAAGCGCGCTTTTGAGCGGGCCTATAAAGCCGCTACCCGCGAAGTGCTCAATATCCGTCACAGCTACCGTCAGGCCGGTTGGCACGAAGCGGTGGGGTCCTCCGGTACCCTCAAAGCCATTGCTCAGGTGTTGCAACTGCAGGGTTGGGGGGATGGCTCTATTACTGCCAAAGGTTTGCAGTCGTTGAGCTGTGAACTGCTTAAAGCCGGTCATGTGGACGAGCTGGATTTTGATGGCCTCAAAGACAACCGCCGCCGGGTATTCGCCCCTGGACTCGCCATTACCTGCGCGCTGGTGGATTGCCTGGGTATTGAACGCATGGCCATTTCCCTGGGCGCGCTGCGCGAAGGGGTGGTGTACGACATGATTGGCCGCCTCAGCCATGAAGACGTGCGCGAGCGTACGGTTAATGCCCTGGTGCAGCGCAGTGGCGTAGCCATGCAAAATGCCGAACAGGTAGAGGCCATGGCCGAACAGTTGTTTGCAGCGGTGAGCGACGACTGGAAGCTGGGGCGAGAACAGCGGCAATTGTTGATGTGGGCAGCGCGCCTGCACGAGGTGGGCCTTACCATTGCTCACAGCCAGTTCCACAAACACGGTGAATACCTGATTCACAACGCTGACCTGCCGGGCTTCTCCCGCCGCGATCAGCAATGGCTGGCGCTGCTGGTGCGCGGCCACCGCCGCAAATTTCCCGTTGAGCTGCTGGACGAATTGCCCAAGCGGAGCCGGGTGACGCTGGGCCGCTTGTGCGTGTTACTGCGCCTTGCGGCGCTGTTTAAGTACGTGGCGTTATTGGAAGGCGAGCCGGAGTTTGAAGCCAGCGCCAGCCATAACACCCTGACCCTGCGCACCACGGAAGACTGGCGCCAACGCCACCCACTGACCATGGTGGAGCTGGAGGTTGAGGCTGAGGCAGTGGCGGAGGGAGGCTATCGATTAGAGGTGGTGTAGCTGTCATTCTCAGCGCAACGAAGAATTTTGTACAAGAAATTTATGCGACAGATTATGGCCAAATACAGGCCCTTCGTTTCACTCAGGATGACAGTGCTGAGTGAAACCACAAGATTGCCACGGTTGCTCATTGACGGGAAGGGAAGTGGCTATCAAGCCCCCAATAACTCCTGAACCCCTGGCCTCGCCAGTTTGCTTTGCAGGTGTTCAACCACCGCAGAAGCATCGGGCATGGTCTGGGTTTTTTCTGCCAGTTTGCGGGCTTCCTTGATGCTTACCTGTCGCAATATGGCTTTTACCCGCAGCAGGTTGGCAGAGCTCATGGAGAGCACCTGATAGCCCATGCCCACCAGCAGTACGGCGCCCAGGGGGTCGCCGGCAAATTCGCCGCACACGCTTACCGGGCAGTTTTCCCGCTGGGCGCCATCGACAATAATTTGCAGGGCGTTGAGCAATGCCGGGTGAAAGGCGTGGTAGAGGTCGGCCACTCGGCTGTTGTTGCGGTCCACCGCCAGCAGGTATTGGGTGAGGTCGTTGGTACCCACCGATAAAAACTGCACCCGGCGGGCGATTTCGCGAATCTGGTACACCGCTGCCGGCACTTCCACCATGGCACCGATTTGCGGCATGACCAGGTCGAAGCCTTCTTCTTTGGTGAGTTCGTCGAAGGCCCGGTAAATCAGTTGCATGGCCGCTTCCAGTTCCGGAATGTTGGAGATCATGGGCAGCAGGATGCGCAGGTTGTCGAGCCCTTCCGAGGCCTTCATCATGGCGCGAATCTGGCTGAGAAAAATTTCCGGGTGGTCCAGGGTGACGCGGATACCGCGCCAGCCGAGAAACGGGTTGGCTTCTTCGATGGGGAAATACGGCAGCGCCTTGTCGCCGCCCACATCCAGGGTGCGCATGGTGACCGGGCGAGGCGCAAAAATTTCCAATTGTTCGCGATAAATTTTGCGTTGTTCTTCTTCTGACGGGAAGCGTTCGTGCATCAGGAAGGGCACTTCAGTGCGGTACAGGCCCACGCCTTCGGCGCCGCGATCCAGCGACAGCATGGTGTCGATACGCAAACCGGTATTTACCCACAGGCCCACCCGGTGGTCGTCGCAGGTGATGCAGGGCTGGTCGCGCAGCTGTTCCAGGTTGGCTGCCAGCAGTTCTTCTTCCCGGCGCTGTTTTTCGTAGCTGTTGCGAACCCGGCGGGAGAAGTGCGCGACGATGCGCCCCTGGTGGCCGTCGACAATCAGCTCGCTGCCATCGATTTCCGCCAGCGGCAAATCCACCGCTCCCATCACCGTGGGAATGCCCAGAGCGCGCCCCAAAATGGCCATGTGGGAGTTGCGCGAGCCGCGCACGGAAATCATGCCCACCAGCTTGTCGTGGGGCACGTCTGCCAGCATCGGCGCTGCCAGTTCCTCGCCGACCAGTATGCAATTTTCCGGGTACTCGATTTGTTTCGGTTGGCGCTGTTGCAGGTGCGCCAGCACCCGTCGTCCCAGGTCGCGCACATCGGAGGCGCGCTCCCGCAGGTAAGCATCTTCCATGCGTTCAAAGTTGCGCACGTGTTCGCGAATCACCGCTGCCCAGGCGCTTTGTGCCGCCAGTTTTTGATCGCGAATCAGGGCCACCACTTCATCGCTGAGGGTGTGGTCGTCCAGCATGCTGATATACACCCCAAACAGCGCTCGCTCGCTGGAGCTGAGTTTGCCCACCATATTGCTGTCGAGGGTGTGCAGGTCTTCTTTGGTGTGGCGGATGGCCTCCTTGAAATGCGCCAGCTCGTCACCCACGTTGTCGATGTAGCGCCGCGCCACCGCTCGCAAATCCGCCGGTGCCGCCATCAGGACTGCGGTGCCAATGGCGATGCCCGGTGCGCTGGGAATACCGTTAAGTACCACTTCGGTTTGCTTGCGGGATTTTTTGCTGTGCGGCTTGTTGAGCTGGTCTTTCAATTCGCCGGTGGCTTCGGCGTGGGCAATGGTGGCCGCCAGTTGCGCACAGACGGTGACCAGAAAGGCTTCTTCGCCCTCGTCAAAACGGCGCTGCTGCTCCTGCTGAACAAATACCACCCCCAGCAGTTTGCGGTGGTGGATAATGGGTGCCCCTAGGAAAGAGGTAAATCGCTCTTCGCCGGTTTCCGGGAAGTAGGCATAGCTGGGGTGCTGACTGGCGTTTTCCAGGTTAATGGGTTCTTCTTTGGTGGCCACCAGGCCCACCAGACCCTCGCCTTCGGCAATGTGCACTTTGCCGATGGACTGCTGGTGAAAGCCGTCCGATGCCCGCAATACGTAGCTGCCATCCGGCTCGCACAAAAAGATGGAGCAACTGCCCACCTGCATGGCCTCTTTGACCCGGCGGGCGGCAATGGTCAGCACCTCCGCCATGTGGGTGGCGGAGTTTACTTCCTGAACAATACTGCGCAGGGAGTCAAGCACGCCGGCCTCCGTTGCGGCCACGTTCCAGTTCAAGCTGGGCCGGAGCCAATTCCCGCAAGGCGCGGCGGTAAACATCTCTTTTAAAGTCCACCACTTTGTCCACCGGGTACCAGTAGTTCACCCACTGCCAGCCGTCAAATTCCGCCTTGTCGCCGCATTCAAAACAGATATTGCTTTCGTCGCCCACCAGTTTGAGCAGAAACCATTTTTGTTTCTGGCCAATGCACAGGGGTTTGGCGTTTTGCCGCACGTACCTTTTCGGCAGGCGATAGCGCAACCAGTGGCGGGTGGAGGCGAGCAGTTTGACGTCTTGCTTGCGCAGGCCCACTTCTTCGTACAGCTCCCGGTAGAGCGCCTGTTCTGGTGATTCGCCCTTGTCAACGCCGCCCTGGGGAAATTGCCAGGCATTCTGGCCAATGCGCTTGGCCCACAGCAGCTGGCCGTGATCATTGGCGATTACAATACCTACGTTTGGGCGAAAGCCCTCTTTATCAATCACTTACAGCCTCCCAAGTCTGGAAGCTATTGTTCCATAACTGACATGCCTGCGCTAATATTTAGAGGGTGTTTACCATCAGTTAGCCGCTACTGCTGGTTAACACCCCCTAAGCTCGTCGCCTGGCCACTGCACAGGGCTACCAGCAGTTTGCCCTGGTGGACAAACAAACCCTGTATCGCCTGGAGGGTGTTCGCCAGCAACGGCCTTACACCCAGCGCGGGCAGTTTGAGGCCCGAGGTGGGCGCATTAATAGTGGGTCTACCGAAATCAATTCCGGCGATATTGATATCAATTACCAGGATGGCAGCCAAGTCAGACAGGACCGCACCCGTTACGGTGGTGGCTTAACGGTTCAGACCAACAGCGACCCCAGGCTGAATGCTTACTCCAATCTGTCGCGCCCTTCCGAGCGGGCCTGGGCAGGCATCACCATTGAACTTTTGAAGGAGCCCCGCTCTCTGTTGCTGATTCAGCTCGTCAAAGGGCCGGTCAGCGAAGACGGCAAAATGGTGTATGACGCCCGTTTTGTGAAAGACAGTATTGGGGGCGTTCTCAATTAGTGAGTTATTGCTGTTGTGCCTGAAATGGCGCCAGACAAGGCATGAGGAGAGTGGTTTGGTTGCTCCAAATAAACGACGAATAACACAGTATGGCGCCATTTCAGGCGCAACCCGAAGGGCTGGGCCCATTTTGACTCTCAGCGGTGTTGCCGTTCGCTCATGTAGAGCGACTACACAGCACTCACGGCGCCTAGCTGAGAGCCAAAATGGGCTCCAGCAGCAACAGCTCACTAATTGAGAACGCCCCCTAACGCCAAGTACGACAAGAAAAAAACCTGATAGCGGCAGGGGTGGCACCGAACCTGAATCCGGTATTGCCTGCTATGAAACGCCGTAAATACATCCCTGTGCCGCTGGGTGGATTAGCCGCGAAGCGGCGTAATCCACCAGTCAGGGGTCAAAATTGGCAGCTAATTCACCTTGCGCTTTTGCCAAGAGCGGTGATATCCACAGCTATAAATTCGCCTCCGCGTACTCCGCCAGCAGCGACCTGGGCACACCTTGCAGTTGGATGTTGCCGCCGTATTCAAAGCCTTTAAAGCGTTCCGTCAAATAGGTTAAGCCGGAGCTGGTGGCGCTCAGGTAGGGGGTGTCGATCTGCGCCAGGTTGCCCAGGCACACCACCTTGGAGCCTTTGCCGGCACGGGTGACGATGGTTTTGATCTGGTGGGGGGTGAGGTTTTGCGACTCGTCGATCAATATCAGGCTATGCTGGAAGCTGCGGCCGCGAATGTAGTTGAGGGACTTGAACATCAGCGGCACTTTGTTGAGCACGTAATCGACACTGCCGGAGCAGTCTTCGTCGTCGTAGTGCAGGGCTTCCAGGTTGTCGGTAATGGCCCCCAGCCAGGGTTCCATTTTTTCTTCCTCGGTGCCGGGCAAAAAACCGATGTCTTCGTCCAGACCCTGAGTGCTGCGGGTGGCGATAATGCGGCGGTAGGTTTTGGTGGTCACCGTCTGTTCGATGGCCGCTGCCAGGGCGAGGATGGTTTTGCCGGAACCGGCGGAGCCCACCAGGTTCACCAGGTGGATGTCCGGGTCCATCAGCAGGTGTAGCGCCATGGCCTGGTAGATGTCGCGGGGTTTCAGGCCCCAGGCTTCCTGTTCCAGCAGCGATTGTTGATCCAGTTGTTTGAGGGTGATGCTGGTGTCGGTAATTTCCACTACCTGACCCACAAAGCCCTGCTCATCGAGTACAAACTGGTTGGGGTAGACCTCTTGCAAATGGTCGCTGCGGGGCACTTTGTGGTAGGCGTAGCCCGCGTCCGCTTCGGTTTCTACCGATTCGATAGAATCCCAAAAGCTGCCGCTGAATTCCACAAAACCTTTGTTGATCAGTTCAATGTCACTGACTAGCTGGTCGTTGTGGTAATCCTCGGAGTCGATGCCACAGCCCCGCGCCTTCAGGCGCATATTGATGTCTTTGGTGACCAGTACAACGCGCTTGTCCGGGTACTGTTTTTTCAGCAGGCAGATGTCGTTGATGATTTTGTTGTCGTTGAGGTGGGTGGGCAGTACGGCGACATTGTCCGGTGCCTGGCTCATCAAAATGGAGAGGGTGCCCAGGGGTTTGCTTTTCTCCCCCCGGCGGATGGCGACGCCGCTTTCCACTTCTTCCGAGCTGGCGCCTCCCAGTATCTGGTCGATGCCGCGAATGGCCTGGCGGCAGTCCGCTGCCAGGGTGTTGCGGCCACTTTTCAGTTTGTCGAGTTCTTCCAATACGGTCATTGGAATGGCGACATGGTGTTCTTCAAAATTGAGCAGGGCGGTGGGGTCGTGAATCAGGACGTTGGTGTCCAGAATGTAGATGGTGGGTTGTTCGCAGTTTTTGGTGTGAGCAGGGTTGTCAGTGTGGTGGGCCACTGATACAGCGTCTCCCATAAGTACTTCTCCCGGTACGTGTGTGGAAAGACGGCAGGCTTGTAGGTCGCCGAGGGGCATGATGCGGCAGAAATCCAACGCGCCTGCCAACAAAACGTGCGCTTTTACTATGCCTATATCGGCAGCATTCTGTAAATCTTTTTTTTAATTTGGGATGAATTTTTTTCGACTTTGCGGGAGCGGGTTGGGGGGGTTGAGTCACTAATTATTTTGGGGGTGTTATGAAGGGGCAAAGTTGGAGCAGGACATGAATCGGACGTTACCTCCTGTGACACGCAGCGAGTACGTCCCTGTATGCTCGGATGCGGCATCCATGCCGCATACGGTCACAGGAAGTAACGTCCGATTCATGTCTTCAAGTGTGGAGGTATCATTTATTTGTCAGATGTTACGAAGGTGAAGCGGGGGATAGTTTCTCCATCTCGCTCGATGATTTCGGTGAACATCGCCAGCGGCCGCACCCACAAATCGCGGTCGCCATAACAGGGGCGATAAACGACCAGGGGCTCTTCCGTTTCCGAGTGGCGCGCCACGCCGATCACTTGGTAGTCATTGCCTTTGTAGTGGCGGTAGAGTCCTGGCTTTAGCTGATCACCGGCCATGAGCAATATCTCTGGCAAAAATGGCTTTCAGGTAGCGGGTTTCGGGGATGGCCGGGTGCACCGGATGATCCAGACCGGCACCGCCGCTGGCTATAATCTGCAAGTGGCGGCCACTGCGTGATCCCGCCTGGCGCACTACGTCCATCAGCATGGGCTCTGTCAGATGCATGGAGCAGGAGGCCGATACCAGCAGGCCGCCGGGGGCCAATACTTTCATGGCCAGTTGGTTTATCTGGTGGTAGGCCTTCTCTCCCTGGCGAATGTCTTTGCGACGTTTGATAAAAGCCGGAGGGTCCAACACTACAATATCGAATTGCTGCTTTTCTGCTGCCAGTGTTTTCAGCACTTCTGCGGCCTTGCCCTGATGGGTGCTGAAGTTGCCCGCTACTCCGTTGAGTTCGGCGCTGGCTGTTGCGGCCTTAAGTGCTTCACCAGAGGCGTCCACACAGCAGGCAGATTGGGCGCCGGCCACCAGTGCTGCCACACCCCAGCCACCGGCGTAGCTGAATACATCGAGCACACTTTTGCCGGGGCACAGGCGTTGTAACAGGGCACGATTTTCCCGGTGGTCGTAAAACCAGCCGGTTTTTTGCCCTTGCATTAATGGCACCACAAAGCGGGTGCGGTTTTCGGTGATTTCCACCGTTTCCGGGACTTCACCCCATACTACGTCCACGGATTCCGGCAGACCTTCCTGTTGGCGGAACGGGCCCAGGTTGCGCAGCACAATACCGCTGGGGGCGGTCACGTCTACCAGTGCCTGCACAATCTCCTGCTGATGGACATCCATGGTGGCGGTGGCCAGTTGCAGGCTGAGGTTGTTGCCAAAGCGGTCTACGACAATACCCGGCAGGCCGTCTGCATCGCCATAGCAGAGTCGATAGTAGCCACCGGGGTAGGTGGCTTCCCGGTGTGCCAGTGCGGTGCGAAAGCGGTTGCGGAAAAAGTCGGTGTCCAGCGATTGCTGCGGGTCGCGGCTGTACAGGCGCGCGCAAATCAGACTGTTGGGGCTGACCGTGGCAATTCCCAGACTGTTGCCGCGGCTGTCTTCAACAACCGCTGTAGCGCCTGCGGCCATGCCTTTCAACGGTGTTGCCGCCACATCCACTTCGTTGCTGTACACCCAGGGGTGACCGCCGCGAATACGGCGTTCCTTGCCGGGTTTAAGGCGCAGTTTCAGGTCAGTCATAAGTGCAGAAGGGGTACAGGTGACAGGGCGCGCTGCGCGCTAAGAGGTTACAGTAACGGGCTTTTTCTGTAGCGCGCAGCGCGTCCTGTAACCTGTGAACTGTTAACGTTGTTTATTCGTTATCGCACACTTCCTGGTAGGCATCTGCATCCAGCAGTGCATCCAGTTCAGAGGCGTCGCTCAGTTTGATGCGGAAAAACCAGCCATCGCCATAGGGGGAGCTGTTGGCGGTTTCCGGGGCGTCTTCCAGTTCGTCGTTAACGGCGACCACTTCGCCGGATACCGGGCTGTAAATGTCGGAGGCGGCTTTTACCGATTCCACCACGCCGGCGTCATCGCCAGTGGCCAGCTCTGCGCCGACATCGGGGAGTTCCACAAACACAATGTCGCCCAATGCTTCCTGAGCGTGGTCGGTGATACCTACGGTAACCGTGCCATCGCCTTCATCGCGAATCCACTCGTGGGAGGCTATGTACTTCAGGCCGCTGATTACTTCGCTCATTTTCTTGTCCTCAATCTCTTATTCAAAAGCCTTGGCGCCATTGCGCACAAAGCAGGGTTTGATTACTCGGGCGGGGGCCAGTTTGCCCCGCAGCTCAACCTGCACCTGGTCGCCCACGGTTTTCGGCACCCGGGCGAATGCGATGGCGGTGCCCAGGGTGGGCGAAAACGCGCCGCTGGTAATAATACCGTTGTTGTCGCTGTCTTCAACCACCACGGTCATGCCGGCGCGTAAAACGCCACGGCCTTCAAATACCAGTCCCACCAGTTTGTTTTTGACGCCATCGGCTTTTTGTTGAGTCAACGCGGCGCGGCCGATAAAGTCGCGATCCTGCGGTTCCCAGGTTACGGTCCAGGCCATATTCGCTTCCAGCGGCGATACCTCGTCGGTCATGTCGTTGCCGTACAGGTTCATGCCCGCTTCCAGCCGCAGGGTGTCGCGGGCCGCCAGGCCACAGGGCTCAACACCGGCCTTGTGCAGGCGCTGCCAGAAATCCGCGGCCTGGTCGCCGGGCAGCATGATTTCCAGGCCGTCTTCGCCGGAGTAACCGGTGCGTGCTATGTACCAACTGCCTACGGGGGCTGCCACAAAAGGCTTGAGTGCGTCGATGGCGGTAACCGCATCGGCGCAAACAACGGACTTTGTGAGCTCAATGGCCTGGGGGCCCTGAATGGCAATCATGGCGAATTCCGGGCGCTCGGCCAGGGTGACGTCAAAATCGCCGGCCTGTTGGTTCATCCAGGCCAGGTCTTTTTCGCGGGTGGCGCAGTTCACTACCACGCGGTAATCCGTGGCACTGTTGTGGTAGATAATCAGGTCGTCAATAACGCCGCCCTGTTCGTTGAGCATGCCGCTGTACAGTGCCTTGCCGGGGTTGCCGTCGAGCTTGGCGACATCGTGGCTCACCAGTTTGCGCAGATAGGCGCGGGCGTCTGCTCCGCTGACGTCAATCACGGTCATGTGGCTGACATCGAACATGCCCGCCTTTTGGCGCACGGTGTGGTGTTCTTCAATCTGTGAGCCGTAATTGAGTGGCATATCCCAGCCACCGAAATCGACAATTTTGCCTCCCAGGTCGCTGTGAACCTGAAACAGGGCAGTGCGGTTTCCCATAGCAAATTCTCATTGGTGTGAATTAGTCGTGAATTGGTTGAAGGCGGCATTTTATAGACAAATCAATACCAACCCCAGAATAATTTGGGAAGTGTCTGTATCATGCAGCCATGATTTTGCCAGACGCCGATAACCATACCCATCCATACGATGCCCTGACGCCGGATCGAGTGATTGACGCGGTGGAGCAGCAGGGCTATTTCAGCGATGCCCGCATCTTGCCTCTCAACAGCTATGAAAACCGCGTTTATCAGGTGGGCATTGAAGATGGCGAGCCGCTGATTGCCAAGTTTTACCGCCCCCGGCGCTGGACGCGAGAGCAGATTCTTGAGGAGCATCAATTCACTCAGGAGTTGGCACAATTGGACATTCCGGTGGTGCCACCTGTGGCCGACAGCGACGGCCAAACCCTGCACAGCGATGGCGATTTTGACTTTGCCCTATTCGAGCGGCGCGGCGGCCGGGCGCCGGAGCTGGATAACCTCGACAATCTGGAAATTCTTGGCCGCTACCTGGGGCGCATTCACGCAGCGGGCAAAGCCCGGCCCTTCCTGCATCGTCCCGGTGTTGATGTGCAGAGCTATGCCATCGACAGCTACCAGTTTTTAAGCCATCAACAAAGCCTGCCAATGGCGCTGGAAACCGCCTACTGCACTCTGGTGGAGGATTTGCTGCCACGTCTGCAAAAACTGTTCGACAATTGCCACTATCAAGTTATTCGCCTGCACGGAGATTGTCACCCGGGCAATATTCTGTGGCGCGACGATTTGCCCCACTTTGTGGATTTTGACGACTGTCGCAGCGGCCCGGCGATTCAGGATTTGTGGATGCTGCTGTCCGGCGACCGCCGCCAGCAGACCGAACAGCTGGATGCCATTGTCGAGGGCTATCAGCAGTTTTGTGATTTTGACCCGGCAGAGCTGGCGCTTGTTGAAGGCCTGCGCTCGTTGCGCCTGATGCACTACGCCGCTTGGCTGGCGCGCCGCTGGGACGACCCGGCGTTTCCCCGGGCATTCCCCTGGTTCAACAGCGAACGCTACTGGGGCGAACACATTCTGGAGCTGCGGGAGCAACTGGCGGCGCTGGATGAGCCGCCACTGAGTTTGCAGCCTTGACGCCATCGCCGGTGAGGTGAATACTCGTCGTCAATAACGATAAACCCATCACCGACTAGGGGGCGTTCTCAATTAGTGAGTTATTGCTGTTGTGCCTGAAATGGCGCCAGACAAGGCATGAGGAGAGTGGTTTGGTACTTTCTTTTAAACGAAAAGCAAATGAGCGACGAATAACACAGTATGGCGCCATTTCAGGCGCAACCCGAAGGGCTGGGCCCACTTACTTTAAAACAAAAGTGGCCCTCAGCGGTGTTGCCGTTCGCTCATGTAGAGCGACTACACAGCACTCACGGCGCCTTGCTGAGAGCCAAAATGGGCTCCAGCAGCAACAGCTCACTAATTGAGAACGCCCCCTGGCCGATGGATATTCTCTTTTTTGTTTGTGTTGCCATTATTGTGGCCGTTGCTGTTTACCTGTGTGTTCGACGGGCGATTCCCTGGCACCTGACACTGTTGAGTTTGACGGTCATTTTTTTGCTGGAGTTTGTCAGCGAATACCACCTGCAACAGCAGCACACTCGCAATCTGCGTGACCAAACCACCGCGCAGATCAATACCATCTCGACCAAACTCAGTGGCGAAATCAACCGGGTAACCTCGCTTATTCAGGGTCTGGTGGCGCACATCTCCATGGCCCCGGACATCAGCAAAGAAGACTTTGCCGAATTTGCCCATGAGCTGTTGCAGGATAACCAGCTGTTGGTAAATCTGGCCGCCGCGCCGGATTTGACCGTAACCATGGTGCACCCGCTGAAAGGCAATGAATCAGTGCTGGGGCTGAATTATCTGGATCACCCACAGCAGCGCGCCGACGTACTGTTAAGTCGCGACACCAAGTCATTGGTTCTTGCCGGGCCAGTGGATCTGGTACAGGGAGGCAGCGCCTTTATTGTGCGCGCGCCGGTGTTTATTCGTCGCGGCCCCGACAGCGGCAAATTCTGGGGGGTGGTTTCTGCGCCGCTGGACGCCAATGCCCTGTACCAGCGCATTGGCCTGTACAGCGACACCTTGACCACCGACCTGGCCATTCGCAATCGGCCCACTCTCAGTGCCAACAGTGCCTCATTTTTTGGTGACGACGGCCTGTTTTTGCAGCCGGACAATATTCAGACCACCGTTGCGGTGTGCTCCGGCTTTTGGCAGTTGAGTGCGCAGCCCAGTGGCGGTTGGCGCAGTACCTCCTTGCTGACCTGGGTTGTGAAACTGGTGTTTATCATCGCCGCTGTTGTGGCGCTGTTGATGTTGCGCAGTCGCCATCGGCAGGTTGTCAGCCACCACCGCTTTGAATCCAAACTGAAAGAGAGCGAACAATTGCTGCGAGACGCCGGCAAGCTGGCACTCATCGGCGGCTGGAAGTTGCACGCCGACGGCGAACTCTCACATCTCAGTGAACAGTCGGCACAAATTTTCGGCTTCCCGCAAGACACCGAACACAACATTGACGCCATTCTTGCGTTGTTCCCGGAATCCCAGGGCAAGCAGCTCAAATACCTGTTTCAGGAAGCCATTACCAGTGGCCGCAAATTCGACGTGGAATTGAGTATCGACCACAGCGGCGATACCCGCTGGGTACGGTTGATCGGCAACCCGGTACATCGCCGCGGCCATATTGCTGAAGTGGTGGGTGCGGTGCAGGACATCACCGAAAAGAAAAAATTTATCGAAATGATCCAGCGCCAGGCCACCTACGACACTGTCACCGGGCTGGCCAATCGCTTTCTGTTTGAGAACCGCCTGGCAAAATTGCTGCTGCAGGCAGAGCGAGAGCAAAAGAGCATCGCCATCTTGTTTATCGACCTGGACAACTTCAAGGCGGTCAACGATAACCTCGGCCACAAGGCCGGGGACATGCTGCTCACCGAAGTGGCCGACCGCATTAAAGGCTGCACCCGGCGTACGGATACGGTGGCCCGTTACAGTGGCGACGAATTCACCGTCATTCTGGACAACATCAGTAACAGCGGTGATACCTATGCCATTGCCGCCAATATTCTCAAGCGCATCAACGAGCCCTTCGATATTCTCGATCACCAGCTGTTTTGCAGCGCCAGTATTGGTATTTCCAGCTTCCCGGAACACGGCCGCAGTGCCGAAGAACTGGTCACCAATGCAGACCAGGCCATGTACGAAGTAAAAAAATCCGGCCGCAATGGTTGCCTCTACTTTACCGCGGAGATGCAGCGCATCTCAGAGAGTCGCCACATCCTGCACAACAAACTGCAGGCCGCCATTGCCAACGAGGATCTGCAAGCCCACTTCCAGCCCATCGTACCCTTGCAGGAAGGCTTGCCGCTGAAATGTGAAGCATTGGTGCGGTGGATTGAGAGCGGCAAATTTGTGCCCCCCAATGAATTTATTCCACTGGCGGAAGAAACCGGCATGATCAACGCCATCGACCGACTGGTGCTGAAAAAAGCCAGTGCCTACATTCGCCAGCTGGACAGCGAGCAGAACCAGCACCCCTGTTTGTCGGTGAATATATCTCCGCGGGTATTTTCCTCGCGGGACAATTCGCTGGAACTGTGGCTGGATTTGATCATTGAGCAGGCGGCAGATATCAGTATTACCGTGGAGATTACCGAACGCCTGCTGGCGCAAAATGTGGAGCGCGCCCTGAAAGTGCTGAACCGGCTGAAAGAGGCCGGTGTTTCCATTGCCATTGACGACTTCGGCACCGGTTATTCGTCCCTCAGTTACCTCACCACCTTTCCCATCGATATCATTAAAATCGACCGCGCCTTTGTCAGTCGCATCGAAGATGACCCCTCCGCCGCCACCCTCACCGACACCATTATCAGCCTGGCGCAAAAGCTGTCGCTGCAGGTGGTGGGAGAAGGCGTGGAAACGGAAGAACAATTCAACTTTTTGAAGAAGCAAGGCTGTCAATACGCCCAGGGTTATTACCTGGGGCGGCCAATGGATGGCGAAGCGTTTGAGAAATGGGTGGAAGGAAAGCAGGATACAGGTGACAGGGCGTGCGCTGCGCGCACTGACAGCTGACAGCAGAATATTGTCATCCTGAGCGATAGCGAAGGATCTCAGGCTCAGCAAGTTGTGTTCAGAAAGAAATAACTACAGAGTGCGTAAAATATCTCGCTCGATCAGCTGTCCCCTGTAGCCCACGCCAGTGGGCGTCCTGTTGACTGGGTTTAAAGCCCCATTGCCTGTCGCACCAGCTGCTGTTTCACCAGGCCCATCCGGTTCACCAGCGACATGCCTTGATTGCGCAACAGGCGCACACCGAGATTGTCACTGGCAAACAGTTCTTTGAAGCCTTTCATGGCGAGCATGGTGGCCAGGTTGTCCGGTTTGCGCTGGCGTTGGTAACGGCCCAGTAGCGATAGTTCCCCCAGGGGCAAACCGCGCAGGCGGGCTCGTTGCAGTTCGTCCACCAATGCGATCACATCTTTAAAACCAAGATTTACACCCTGACCGGCCAGGGGGTGAATGGTGTGGGCGGCATCCCCCAGCAGGGCGATGCCCGGCTGCACATAGTCGCTGGCGTGGCGTTGGTGCAGGGGAAAGCAGAAGCGTTTTGACAGCGACTCCACATTGCCCAGACAGGCACTGCTGGCGCGGGTCAGTTGGGTGCAAAATTCGGCGTCCGAAAGTGCCATTAACTGGTCGGCTTTTTGCTCCCGCTGGGACCACACAAAAGAGATGGTGTGATCTTCCGGCAACGGCAAAAACGCCAGCGGCCCGTCGCTGGCAAACCACTGGCGGGCGGTGTTCTGGTGGGGGTGCTGGCAGCGAATGGTGGCGACAATGGCGCTGTGGCCGTAGGGAGTGTCGTGCAACTGAAATCCGCACAGGTCGCGCACCTTGGACAGTGCGCCATCGGCAGCCACCAGTAATTGCGCCGACAGCTGTTCGCCGCTGTCCAGTGTAACTGTCATGCCGCTGGCCAAATACTCGGCCCCGGTCACTTTGGCCGGGCAGATAAATTCAATTTGGCTGCGCTGCCCAATATGCTGTTGTAACGCGCCAAGGATATTGGAGTTTTCAACAATATGGCCGAGGCTGGCAGAACTCACGTCGCTGCTATCAAACTCAATAAAGCCGGTACCGTCTGCATCCCACACCGACATATGAGTATAGGGTGCGACTCGCCGTGAGGCGATGGCGGGCCATACGCCAATTTGTTCCAGCAGTTGTCGCGAAGTTTCTGTCAACGCCACCACTCGCGGGTCAAAATCATCCCCTGCGAAGTGGCCGTCGAAGGGGCGCGACTCCACTACGGCGATGGATAAACCCTGGCAGTGTTTGGCCAGCAGTGCAGCAAAAGCACTACCGACCATGCCGCCCCCAGCCACAATTACATCGAAGCTGCGCTCTATCTGACTTCTGTCCTCTGCCATCTGTTTTCTGAATGTCATCTGTCTACTGAACCCCCATTCCGTAACGGGCGAACTGCCCCCGCATCGACGGCACCATATCCATGGCAAACAGGCCGGCACCGCGAGCCAGCGCCGCCGCGTGACTGTCGACGGCAAATATTTTTGGCAGCCAGTGACTGGCCGCCACCGTGCGCTGTTGGTCTGTCGCTCTGTCCCGTTGGTAGCGTTGCAACAGGGGCAGATTGCCCAAAGACTGCCCTTGAGCTGCGCCCTCGGCCAGCGTGGTTGCCAGGGCGTCAATATCGCGAATCGCCAGGTTAAACCCTTGTCCCGCCACCGGGTGCAGGCTGTGGGCGGCGTTGCCCGCCACCACCAGATTGCGGCGTATCTGTTCGCGGCTTTCCATCAGTTTGAGCGGGTAGAGCTGACGTTTACCGGTGCCCAGCAATCGTCCCTGGCGGTAGCCGAACACCTGTTGCAACCGGGCCAAAAATTCCGTTTCTTCACACTGGCTTAAATGCTCGGCCTGATCCGGCGGCAAGGTCCACACCAGGGCACTGCGGTGTTGGCCGTCTTTGGTGTCTGGCAGTGGCAAAAGCGCCATCGGCCCGTTGGCGGTAAAACGCTCGTAGGCGACACCGTTGTGGGGTTGTGCCAGGGCAATGTTGGCAATCAGCCCCAGCTGGCCGTAGTCTTCAATATGGGTGCCAATACCCAGCATGTCGCGAGTGGCAGAGCGCGCGCCATCGGCGATTACCAGCAGTTCGCAACGGGTGTTGGCATCGCGATCGCTTAAGGTCAGCTCGGCACCATTCTCGGTCATTGCCACCTGTTCGATGGTGGCGGGGGCGGCCAGCTCAATATCCGCTGCGGCCAGCTGTTGTTGCAATATCTGCCCCAGCCAGCGGTTTGCCACCACATAGCCGTAAGCGGCCATGCCCTGTTCGCTGGCACTGAGTTCGGTGGAGGCAATGTGACCTTTATCGCTTACCTGAATCTGCTCGATGGCGGCGGCGCGCTGTTCCAGTTGCTGCCACAGATCCAATTTTTCAAACACTTCCCGCGTGCGCCAGGAAAGGGCTGTGGAGCGGTCGTCAAAGCTGGGGCTGTAGTCGTCACTGGTTTGTTGTGGATGCGGCTCCACCACCAGAATACGCCAGTCGGGATTTTCCTGACGCAGCAGTAACGCCAAGGTAGCACCCACCATGCCGGCGCCGGCAATGGTGATATCAAACGGTTGGGTTGGTTGGTTCAAGAGGGCTTATACCGAGTAAGGTTGAGGGACTACGCTAACTCTAAAACGAACCTTAGGCAAGGAGGGGAATGTAGGCTTGGGTGGCGATTTGCCGTGGGGTGCGCCTTCCCTGACACGCTGTCAATACATCCCTGTAAGCTCGGATGCGGCATCCCTGCCGCATACGGTCAGGGAAGGCACACCCCACACCAAATCTTCCCATCAGAGATAGATACACACGGGCAGAAGGGAGGAGTTGTGTATTTGCTTTCAGGGCCGCCACCAGCATGGATGCTGACGACGAGCATACAGGGAAGTACTTGCTGCGTGCCCTGAAAGCAAATACACGGCTCCGGGGCTAGGGGGCGTTCTCAATTAGTGAGCTGTTGCTGCTGGAGCCCATTTTGGCTCTCAGCAAGGCGCCGTGAGTGCTGTGTAGTCGCTCTACATGAGCGAACGGCAACACCGCTGAGGGA